>NZ_JBHSNQ010000036.1:0-29788 GCF_042655065.1 Ureibacillus suwonensis | reverse complement strand
GTCGCAGGAAAGCTTTTGCTTTGCGACTAAGCGTGCGCGACAGGAGCACTCGCCCCGTCACTCCAATCAATTTTTTACAAAAATTCTTTTTGCAGCTCGTTCACTTTATTAGTTATGTCCCAGCCTCTTTTTTATGGCCACATCGGCTGATTGGCGCTGCCTATTTCACTTTATTTGCCCCTTGAATGATAAATCCGGTTTACGAAGAGAAAACTCGTCCGATTTCTTTCGGGTCATCGGTTTTAAAAGCATTTGTTCCGTCCCCTACAGGTGCAAGGAGGCTGCCGTAATCAAAGCCTTCAACTGCGGGAGACTTTCTTTTTTCAATATGCATATGAAATTGCCGGCTGGAACATATATTGCAGTATGAAAAGAAGAAAGGAGGTTTTTATCTGAGAATTCACGTTGTTCAGCAAGGAGACACCCTTTGGAAATTGGCTAATTTATACTATACGAGCATGAATGCCATTGTCCAGCTTAATCAACTTCCAAATCCCCAATCATTGCTCATTGGCCAAGCAATTCTGATCCCGGATACAACAACTCCCCACATCATTCAATTCGGAGAAACATTGTGGTCGATTGCAAGTGCTTACGGCGTATCTATCCAGTCCATTCAACAAGCAAACCCTGCCATCAATCCTTACAATTTAATCCCCGGAACAACGATTTACATCCCTCCACGGTTACACATGGTTCAACCAGGAGAAGCCCTGTGGCAAATTGCAGCTTATTACGGAACAACAACAGAAGCCATTGTAAAACAAAACGGTCTGCGAAGCCCGGATAACATCTACCCTGGAATGATGCTCATCATCCCAAGACCAAAACCATCCATCGAAGTCAATGCTTATTCCTATCAGCAGGATGCAAACGGGGCGGATTCCGTCAATGCGGTGGGCAACTTGCTTACGTATTTCACCCCGTTTTCCTACATGATCAAAGAAGATGGAACGTTGGAACCTTTTGCTGATGAGTTGATGCTCAGCGCGGCAAAATCCAAACAAGCGGTGCCGATGTTGGCGATCTCGAATTTTTCATCAACCAGCACAGGTTCAAACTTGGCCCACGCCATTTTATCGAATCAGGAATTGAAGGAAAAATTAATCGACAGTTGCATAAAGGTCATGGATGAAAAAGGCTACCGCGGGTTAAACATCGATTTTGAATATGTGCTGCCGGAAGATCGGGAAAATTATAATGAATTTTTGCAACTGGCCGTTAACCGGCTTCATGAGAAGGGATATTTCGTTTCAACCGCTCTTGCGCCGAAGACGGGTTCGGAACAGGAAGGTCTGCTTTATACCGCCCACGACTATGAAGCCCACGGGCGCATTGTCGACTTTGTCATTTTGATGACTTATGAGTGGGGTTGGAGGGGAGGTCCGCCGCAAGCCATTTCGCCGATCAACCAAATAAGACGTGTGGTGGAGTATGCGGTAACCATCATTCCTCCCGAGAAAATCTTTTTGGGGTTCCAAATTTATGCAAGGGATTGGAAAGTGCCGCATGTGGAAGGTGCAATTGCTGAAACCTTCAGCCCTCAGGAAGCCATTCGACGGGCAACCCAATATAAAGCAGAAATCTTATATGACGAAACCGCCCAATCCCCCTTTTTCCGATATGTGGATCAAAACGGGCAAGCCCATGAAGTATGGTTTGAAGATGCAAGAAGCGCCGCCGCCAAATTCAAACTGGCCATCGAATATAAATTGCGCGGTATCAGTTATTGGGCTTTAGGATATCCTTTTCCGCAAAATTGGGCATTATTAAATGATTATTTCAACATTATTAAACTTTAAAAATAATATTCTACTATAAGCGGTGCAAACATACATTATTGTTTGTGCCGCTATTTTTTGCCATTATCCGCTCCTTTTATGTTTCAATTCTCAATATTTATGCAGACTAAAGATACAAAAGTTACAAAATTTCTAAAGTTTTTAGCTAAAAAAAGGAAATTTTAATGAATTTTGTTTCTATTTTTTGCGTAAAAAATTTAATATCCATATAATTTAAATTAATGAAATAATTAAAAAATTAAATGATGAACTATTTATTTCTAACATCTTATTACATCATGTTTTTGCTTCATGATTTTACACTTCCAAAAGCAGTAGAAATATTGTCGTGATTCTTCGGTTTATGGAGGGATGAAACATGAAGAAAAAAGCAATCATCTATTGTGAAGGCCAATTTGGCTCTATGGATGGGAAAACCGCGAATGGTCTGGTTCGCGAGCCGGGATACTACGACATCATTGCCGTCATAGACAGTACAAAGAGCGGTTTGGATGCCGGCGAGTATCTCGATGGAGTCAAAAATGGCATCCCTTTATGCAAAAACCTCGAAGAAGCTTTATCAATTTCCAAAGAAAAACCAACTCATTTCATCCTCGGAATCGCCCCTGGTGACGCTTTTTTAAAAGATGAAGAAAGGTCTGTCATTTTCGAAGCCATGAAGGCCGGTTTAAATATTATCAACCCATTGCAAGAATTTCTGACTGAAGATGAAGAAATGATGAATGCCGCCAAAAAATACAACGTCACAATTCGCGACATTCGAAAGCCGAAACCAAAAAAAGAGTGGCATTTATTTACTGGCGGCATCTTAAATATCCATACGCCCATTATTGCCGTTTTAGGGACAGACAGCGCTTGCGGAAAACGGACTACCGCGAAAATACTTGAAAAAGGATTCAGGAACCGCGGGTTTAAACCTGTCTTTATCGCAACCGGACAAACCGGTTTAATTCAAGGTGCAGAATATGGTTTTGCAATGGACGCTTTCCCGCTTCAGTATCTAATCGGAGAACTGGAAGGGGAGATATTGCGGGCGCACAAAAACGAAAATCCAGACATCATCATTGTGGAAGGGCAAGGGGCACTCAGTCATCCCGCCTATGCCAGCTCATGCGGTATTTTAAAAGGGGCACGGCCACAAGCGATCATTTTGCAGCATCCACCAAAACGGAAAGTATTAGGCGATTTTCCGTTTATGCCGATGCCGGATCTCCAAGAAGAAATTAACCTGATTGAACATTACGGAAACACGAAAGTCATTGCCATCACGTTGAACCACGAAAATATGACAGATGAAGAAATCGACCAAACCATTGTGGAATATGAAAAGAAATTGCATTTGCCTGTCAGCGATGTGTTGAAAAAGGGCGACGAAAAAATTATTAATGCAATCATCGATTTCTTCCCATCTTTAAAAGCCAAAGAAAAGGTTGTGAGTTCAAAATGAAATTGAAACCGGTACCTCGAATTGAAATCAATCTGGATAAAATTCAACACAACGCTGCGGTCTTAAAACATTTATGTGAAGCAAAAGGGGTGGAAGTAACGGGGGTTGTAAAAGGGGTTTGCGCGGATTTGCAAATCGTTAATGCGTTGATTCAGGCAGGCATCACGAGACTTGCCGTATCAAAAACGTTTCATTTGGAAAAATTGAAAAAGGCAAAAATCAACGCTACCCTCATATTGCTTCGAACCCCTGGAATATCGGAAGTTCCGGCTGTCGTCAAATATGCGGATATCAGCATGAACTCAGAAATGGATGTTATTCGCGCATTGTCCAATGAAGCGGTGAAACAGGGGAAAACCCATAAAATCATAGTGATGGTGGAAATGGGGGACCTTCGTGAAGGTGTAATGCCGAAAGATCTTCCGGCATTTATAAGTGAGGTAATGCAGCTTCCGGCAATAGAAATTGCCGGTATCGGCACGAACTTCGCTTGTTTCGGAGGCGTTCTGCCTACAGAAGAAAAAATGAGGGAATTCTCTTCCATTGTGGAAAAAATAAAACGTCAATTCGCTTTGCAACTTCCGATTGTTTCCGGAGGCAACTCCGCCAATTTAAAATGGCTTCTTGAAACGGATGATATCGGATCAGTCAATGATATACGCCTCGGCGAATCGATTCTGTTAGGAAGAGAAACCACTGAAGGCGGGATTATACCCAATCTTTATCCCGATACTTTCAAATTTGTTGCAGAAGTCATTGAAGCCAAACAAAAACCTTCTTCCCCTTATGGCTATCGGGGAAAAAACGGCTTTGGCGAATCCATCGAGTTCCAAGAGCATGGATGGATCAACCATATTCTCGTGAATGCAGGCAGACAGGATGTGTTTGTCCCTGGTTTATCGCCGACGAAGCCGATAAAAATCCTTGGGGCAACCAGCGACCACATTGTAATAGACGGGAAAAAACACCAATTTGAGGTTGGAGATGAAATCACTTTCACTCCAAACTATGCAGCGGTACTTTCTTTAATGACATCTCCATACATCCATAAGACATATATTGAATTCACAGGAAGCAAACATGAAAAACCAAACAATGTATACAGCATCTATAAACAAAAATTTCTTCCAAAACATTAGTTCATCATCATGGTCGGGGATGCTTGTCCAATTCAAGCATCCCCATTTTTATGCCTGAAAGGAGCTTCATTCGTTTTAAATTATTCCTCTTTCTCCTTCAATTAATACACTCTTTGGTGTGATAAAAAAATCGCTTCTTCCCATATTAAAATTACCTGAACAAAAAGGAGGTCTACTATGGGAAGAGATAACAAACAAGGCAAAACAAAGAACGCCGAGGCTTTACCGCAAACACCAAAACAAGAAAAAATTCCGGCCAGACTTGCAAGGGAAGAGTTTTCCCGTGAATTGTCAGAACTTGAAAAGTTGGTATTGAAAAGAAGGGGAAAAATTAAAAAATAACGGCAATCATGGTGGAATTCACAACGGAAGCGGCAAGCTTTTCGTCCTGTGAATTCCATCATTTTTATTTTGAAAAAAACTTAAAGATCTTTTTCGAAATGTCCTTATCAAAATGTATGGTCCGAATGGCTTTTTTAAAATTCGCCCCATGCCTCTTTTAATGTCATTCGGAATAATTCATCCAGTTGGGCTGTCGGATCCTTTTTCTCTCCATGCCATGTTCCGGCTGCTTCAATCAAGAAATTCAATTCTTTCTCTATATAATCATTCAGACAGGGAATCGGATGGACTGCATCCTGCTCACCGCAAATTTTCACTTCGACCAAATGCTCCAGTTCCTTTTTCAACTGTTTAGGCAGATGCGCATGTTCAATCAACGGTTGAAAATTCAGCGGTGGAATTTCATGAAATTGTACGATCCATTTGCCGGCCAACAAGGACCGAAAAGCGTTCAAGTAATTTTTTATCTTCACATCCTTTCCATGGAGTGAAGACCAATTGTTTTTCGCTATTTTTATGTAATGGAAAAGCATCGATTGAGGGTTAAACACCTCTTTCTCCAATAAGCGCAGCCCGGAAATAAAACCCGTTTGCTGCAAGTAAACTTCACCGCTTCTCATCCATTCCAATATGGCGGGATTGCTTTTTCGAAACAGCCTTAATGCTTTCGTTATTTCCCAACCGCTAATATCGAGATGATCCTCTATTGGCAGCTCAATTACATCCCGTTTTTTCCCCATTCCTTGAGGATCGATGGTAAGATACCAATTCACCGAATGCACATAAATAAAACGCACATCATAATCACTGGCTTTTGACGCCAACCCCCAAGCCCTGCTGCCGGATTCAACGGCATATAACACTATTACCTGGTATTTCCGCTCAATCTCCCTTAATCGGGCGACAATGTTTTCAAACAATTTATGCACCTCCTCCAAAGAAAAAGAGGGGACTAAACAACCGTAGTCCCCCAAAAACGCCAGCCTTTATTTGCGTTCATTTTTTGGTCTGAAGGTTTTACAGCAAGTTTCTTCTGATGATTTGGCCTTTTCAGCAGCCTCGCGGAAATCGATTTCCGAACCAAACTCCGATGACTTATCTTTTGAATCCGTGTCAATCAGAATTTTTTCAGCACCACAAACATTCCCTTTTTTGTGGAAATAACAATTGGAGACTGTACAGTTTACGACTACATTTGGCATGGCAATCCTCCTCATCAAGTTAAAATGAGAAACAGCTGTACCATTTCTCAAGAGTATTTTGTGCATTCTGAAAAGGTTTATTTTGATAAAAAACCAGCATAAAAGTGAATTATTAACACAACCCATTATTCAATGGGAGATTTGCCATAGCCGATTAATGCCATAGGGTTCTTTCACTGACCGGCTCTTGTATGCGTTTTTTGCCCTCGTGGGAACTTGATTCAATGGTCATGTCAGAGGCAAATTCGGTGGACTCTTTGTTTTCGGATGGATGAACCTGAAGCTTCTGTTTGCTTTGCAACCCGCCTGTTTGTTGTTCGTTGGACATTTCAATCCTCCTCAATGGCCAAATTGGAACAAAACCAAAGTTTGTTCATTTTTAAAATGCTTCAAATTCATCTTTTTATGTAACCTATAAAATGACGGGAATTTGCTTGCCGATGGACATTTGATGTTCATCCACATGTGTTTCATATGCCAAAATTCGTACACCCTGTCTGGATGCTTGCACCAGTGCATCGGTGAAAGAAGGATCCGTTTCGCTATTTGGTGTGAAATAACGGCAGCCCTCCAATTGGATAATAAACAAGATAATCCCTTTATAACCTTCCGAGACCGCTTTTGCCAGCTCCCAAACATGCTTAGTCCCCCTTGCTGTGGGAGCATCCGGGAACATGGCAACACCATCCTTTTCCAACGTGACGCCTTTCACTTCAACAAAACCTTTTTCTTGTTCTGTTTCAAAGTATAAATCAAATCGGGAATCCCCATATTTGACTTCCTTTTTTAATTGCCGGAGATTACGGATTTCGGCAATTTCCCCTCCCGATATCGCTTCATACGCAACGGTGTTCGGCGCCTGTGAATCAATATTGACCCAAAGGTTGCCTTTTTTTGCCGCAATGAGGGAAAATTTCGTTTTCCGGTTGGGCTGGTCGCTCTCTTCCAAAAGCACCTCGGCATTCGGAAGCAGCAATTCTTTTAGCCGGCCCGTGTTTTTCACATGCACTTTTTCAATTTGTTCATCCAGATAGACTTCCGCAACAAAACGGTTTAAACGTCGATGAAAGATCGCCTTCTTGATTTTTTTGTAGTTCACCCAAATTCACATCCGTCTCATAAATATTGTAAAAAAATATACCAGATTTCCTTGACGGAGATCTGGTATGTCTTAAACATGTATTGAATCTTTTCTTATGATTGGACCGCTTGTAATTCTTTTTCGATATTTTCTTTTCCTAAACCTAAAATTTCATCTGTAGAATCTTGAACTTTTCTGAATAATTCAGGATTGTCCAATAATTTTTGGCCATAGGATGGAATCATTTCTTTAATTTTGCCTTCCCATTTTTTCATGTCATCCGGGAAGCAGCGGTTAATTACGTCAAGCATTACTTTTACTGCTGTAGAAGCACCTGGGGAAGCCCCTAACAATGCAGCAACGGAACCGTCGGATGAAGTGATGACTTCCGTACCGAATTGCAATGTACCTTTTCCGCCAGTTTCAGTATCTTTAATAACTTGCACGCGTTGACCCGCGATAACGATTTCCCAATCTTCGCTTTTCGCGTTTGGAACGAATTCGCGCAATTCTTCAATGCGTTGTTCTTTAGTCAACAATAATTGGCCGATCAAATATTTTGTCAACGGAATGTTTTTCGCACCGCAAGCAAGCAATGTAACGATGTTGTTGCCTTTAATGGATGCGAATAAATCCATGTATGAACCCGTTTTCAAGAATTTAGGCGAGAATCCTGCAAATGGTCCGAACAATAATGATTTTTGGCCATCGATATAACGTGTATCCAAGTGAGGAACGGACATTGGCGGTGCACCCACTTTTGCTTTACCGTACACTTTTGCATGGTGCTTTTTAATGATTTCAGGATTTTTACATACCAAGAACAATCCGCTTACAGGGAAACCACCGATATGTTTGCTTTCAGGAATACCTGTATCTTGAAGTAAATGTAAGCTTCCGCCTCCTGCACCGATGAATACGAAATCGGCAGACACGTAATTCATTTTGATGCTGTCCAAATCGTGCACTTTTAACTCCCAACGGCCGTCTTTTGAACGTTTGATTCCTTCAACCATGTGGTTGTAATGCACTTGTACACCTTGGTTTTGCAAATGTTTAACCAACGTACGTGTCAATGCACCAAAGTTCACGTCTGTACCTGAATCGATTTTCGTAGCCGCGATTGGTTCTGTGATAACACGGTCTTCCATCATCAATGGAATCCATTCTTTTAATTTTTCCGGATCATCCGTAAATTCCATTCCTTCAAATAAATGCAGTTTTGAAAGCGCTTCAAAGCGTTTTCTTAAGAAGTTGACATTATTTTCGCCTGTAACAAAGCTCAAATGTGGCAAAGGCATAATGAATTCATGAGGGTTTTGAATCAAATTATTTTTGACAAGGTAAGCCCAAAATTGTTTAGAAATTTGGAATTGCTCATTAACATTGATCGCTTTTGAAATGTCGATGGAGCCATCTGGTTTTTCTACTGTGTAGTTCAACTCACACAATGCAGCATGTCCCGTACCGGCATTGTTCCATTCATTGGAACTTTCTTCGCCCGGTTTGTCCAATTTTTCATAAATGGTGATATTCCAGTCCGGAGCTAGCTCTTTTAGTAACGTTCCCAAAGTTGCACTCATGATTCCGGCACCGATTAAAACGACATTTTTTTTGCTTTGACTGCTACTCATTTTATAACCATCCTTATCTCCCCTATTTTTTCAAAAAGTATGTGGACTATTTCACATAGCCAGCAACTTTTTGAACATACATTTTAACCTTATTATAGTATAACACTTTTAATTTGAGATTTAAATATTATATATATGCTTTGCAAAGCGAAAATCTGAACATGTTGACAAATTTTTTCATCAACAAATGCTCCTGCTATGAAATATCTTTCTTTTATTAATGATATTATTGACTGAAAGGAATAAAGTATATGTAAAAAAATTAACGAAATATTTGGAAATTTATTATTTTCATTATATCGAAATAACATTTTGTCCATTTATTTACTTTGTATCACATAGAAAACAACATCAAAAATAAAGGATATGGATATTTTAAGAAGCACATTTTCAAACTTGATTTCCACAACCGAATATGAGAGCAAGTTGGTTTCATTTTATATTTTTAAGTATTTCAATAAAATGTTTTAAAATTCTGGCAGTTAACCCCCAAATTGTATACTGTTCATAATCAAAAAACCATTCTTCCATTTCCCTCGTTCTCCATTTGTATTCCTTTCCATTCACAATTTTTTCAAAAGGAAAGTCGGGTGGCGGAACAATTTTTAGTTGGACTAAATGAGAATAAGGCTTGTAATTGAGAAACCACTTGATTGGAATTGTAAAAACTTCTTCCACTTCCTCCCTATTATAAGAAGGTTGAAGAACGTCATAATCGATGGTCGCGACATACGGATAAATGACAAAAGAAGGAGAAGTCACCAGCGGACTCAATTCCCCTATTACCTCGATTTTTGACGGATCAATTCCCAACTCTTCCCGGGTCTCCCTTAACGCCGCCTGCAAAGGGGATTCCTCCGCATCTACTCGACCGCCTGGAAAACTGATGTCCCCAGGCTGCTTCCTTAAATGAAATGAACGTACTTCAAAAAGAATATGCCAGTCTCTATCAATTTGTACGAGGGGAATCAATACTGCCGAACGAAAGGCCTGTTCTTCACCGATAAACCGGAATCGTTGTTCCTCCAACTTACTCTTTAACTGTTCCAGAAACATGAAATCTCCCTCTCTTCATCTATATAAAACCTGCTTTCTTCCTAATCATAAACGATGATTGAAGATGGTGCTTGTTTCTTGTATTACCTAATTATTTCCTCTAAAATAGATATTGGAATCTTTATTCTTTTATAGTAATGTAATATATTTGGCATTTTTACGTATACATTTTTGTCAAAAATTTAGACTATCCATGAAATATTTAATGAATTCTGTTTGACAAAAAAGAATATGTATATAATAATTTATTTCAGGTAATAATTATTACAAAAAGAATAAAATTAAAATTTGGAGGTAAAGAGTATGTCATTAATCGGTAAACAAGTTCAACCATTCACTGCCCAAGCTTACAGAAACGGCGAATTCGTAACTGTAACAGAACAAGATTTCAAAGGTAAATGGTCTGTTGTATGCTTCTATCCAGCTGACTTCACATTCGTTTGTCCAACAGAATTGGAAGATCTTCAAGAACAATATCCAAAATTAAAAGAACTTGGCGTTGAAGTATATTCTGTATCAACAGACACTCACTTCACTCACAAAGCATGGCATGATACTTCAGAAGCGATCAGCAAAATCACTTACACAATGATCGGTGACCCAGCACACGTTCTTTCAACACAATTTGAAGTATTAAGAGAAGGCGAAGGTGTTGCTGACCGCGGTACATTCATCATCGATCCGGACGGCGTAATCCAAGCAGTGGAAATCAACGCTGACGGTATCGGCCGTGACGCTAGCACATTAATCGACAAAATCAAAGCTGCACAATACGTACGCAACAATCCAGGCGAAGTTTGCCCTGCAAAATGGAAAGAAACAGGAAAAACACTTAAACCAAGCCTTGACCTAGTTGGTAAAATCTAAGGAGACGATTCAACATGGCATTAGATGCGGAAATTAAAGCCCAACTAAATCAGTACTTGCAGCTGCTCGAAAACGATATCGTTTTAAAAGTGAGCGCAGGTACTGACGAGGTTTCCCAAGAGATGCTGGCTTTGATTGATGAGCTGGCATCCATGACTCCAAAAATCAAAGTGGAAAAAGCGGAATTAAAAAGAACACCCAGCTTCAGCGTAAACCGTGTCGGTGAAGACACTGGCATCACTTTTGCAGGTGTTCCATTGGGTCATGAATTCACTTCATTAGTATTGGCATTATTGCAAGTAAGCGGCCGTCCTCCAAAAGTGGATCAAAAAGTCATTGACCAAATCAAATCCATCAAAGACGAATACAACTTCGAAACATATGTCAGCTTAACTTGTCACAATTGTCCTGACGTTGTGCAAGCTCTCAACATCATGAGCGTGTTAAATCCTAATATCACGCATACAATGATTGATGGCGCTGCATACAAAGAAGAAGTGGAAAGCAAAGACATTCTCGCTGTGCCAACCGTTTACTTAAACGGTGAACCGTTTGCCAGCGGCCGTATGACAATTGAAGAAATCCTTGATAAACTCGGCCAAGGCTCCGATGCTGAGGAATTGTCCAATAAAGAACCGTTTGATGTTTTAGTCATCGGTGGAGGTCCTGCGGGTGCCAGCGCGGCAATTTACGCTGCCCGTAAAGGAATCCGCACAGGTATCGTGGCTGAGCGTTTTGGAGGACAAATTTTAGATACATTAACAATTGAAAACTTCATCAGTGTAAAAGAAACGGAAGGGCCAAAACTTGCGAAAGCCCTTGAAGAGCATGTTAAAGAATATCCTGTTGATATCATGAATTTGCAACGTGCCAAACACCTTGAAAAGAAAGGCGACCTTATTGAAGTGGAACTTGAAAACGGTGCCGTTCTAAAAAGTAAAACAGTGATTATTGCCACAGGTGCACGTTGGCGCAACATCAATGTTCCTGGAGAACAGGAATTCAAAAATAAAGGTGTTGCATATTGCCCTCACTGCGACGGACCATTATTCGCAGGAAAAGACGTTGCGGTAATCGGCGGTGGCAACTCCGGTGTGGAAGCGGCCATTGACCTCGCAGGTATCACTAACCATGTAACAGTACTTGAATTCAATGACCACCTAAGAGCTGACGAAATCTTGCAAAGTCGCCTTCGCAGCTTACCAAATGTGACAGTCATCACAAATGCTGCCACAAAAGAAATCACCGGTACAGATAAAGTAAACGGCCTTACATATGTAGACCGTGCAACAGGTGAAGAAAAACATATTGAATTAGCCGGAGTATTCGTTCAGATCGGTCTTGTTCCAAATACGGATTGGCTGGAAGGTACACTTGAACGCAATAAAATCGGTGAAATCATCGTAGATAAAAAAGGCGCCACAACAATCCCAGGCGTATTTGCAGCCGGTGACTGTACAGATGGCCCATATAACCAGATCATCATTTCCATGGGTTCTGGAGCAATTGCTGCATTAAGTGCCTTTGACTATCTCATCCGCAATTAATTCCGGCTCTATCTTCAAACAGCCCTGAATTTTCAGGGCTGTTTTTTTCATTTAAATGCGATTAAAAATTTCACTTTCATTTCTATGAAAATTTTTATATTTTCCTCCTGAAAAAAATGATACACTTTGGAAGTATTTATTAATAAGGAGGCACAAAGCCGTGAATCATGCACAAAACTTTGAACGCTATATTACACAATCGAATATTGGCTACGATTTGATTCCTTTTGAAGATGGTGCCAAAGGTTTCCGATTCTATCAACAATTAGAAAATGGACCACAGCTATTATTGGGAGTTCTATTTAATGCGAATGATTCAATTGTTGACATAACAGTTTTTAATATAGCAAAAATAACAAACCCTTTAAAGGTGGAAATGTACTTAAATCTTCTAAATGAATTGAACAATCAATACCGCTATACGAAATTTGCGAAAGTCGATAACGAAATACAGGCAAATTACTCTTTGCCCCTTATAGAAAATCAGGATATGAGTGATATCATTGTGGAATTGATGCTTTTGGTTTTGAGAAGTGTTGAAGATTCCTTCCCTAAAATCATGAAACTTCAATGGGCATAAGAAAATTTGTGAAAGAATATCAGCCATAAAAATGGGTGATATTTTTTCATATCCTAACGAATCTCTCCTCTTTTCTCTTATCAGTTACTTATTGTAACAATGTGTTTTTATCATATAACGTTTCTTATTATCACTTGTTTTGTTATTCTCATCATTTGTTTGATAAAATACATAGTAGAGAGGTGTTGTCATAAATGAATCAACCAACAATTTGCCCGAAATTTGAAAAAGCGGTTTCCATCATCAGCCAAAGATGGACTGCGTTAGTGATATATCAATTGCTTTCAGGACCAAAACGTTTTAGTGAAATTCAATCATCTATCGGCATAAGCGGAAAAGTATTATCAGACCGCTTAAAAGAGTTGGAGCAAATGGAGATTATCAACCGTAAAGTAATCCCCGCCACACCCGTCATCATCGAGTATTCATTGACGGAAAAAGGGCGTTCGATGGAACCGATTTTGACATCGATTGAAAAATGGTCACAGCAATGGATTTCCGTTGACTCAACCGAATCTTAAATGAAAAAGACATTAGTAAAAAGGATTACTAATGTCTTTTTATTCGGGAAGACTCCTATTAGACGGATGAACTGGCCGCCGCTGCGGTATTTTGCTCTTCTTTCACACAGTCTATGGCAATGACAAGCGCAATAATGATCTGTTCCATTTCTTCATTCAAAATTTCCACTTTGTAGCTGTCTCCCCAAGTAAACCACTCTTTGCTTACTTGGCCGATTTTTTCACCATGTTGGAACACTTGGAAGGTCATATCCCACCAATTGCCGCGCACTTCAATTCCGGCAGCATCAATGGTATAGCGGGAACGGAAGAAAGTGAATTCCTTTTTGATGGTGATTACCTGTCTTCCTTCCATTTCAACAATAAACTTCGGCAAAAAGGCGAATACTTTCTTCGTAATAACCGCCACTTCATGCCCCTCCATGTCATAGATTGTAAAGGTCTTAGGTATTTTCAAAAAGCTGCCTTCCACATAATACACTTCATTCCCCTGCTCATCTTTCACCTTAAATCGATCGGTAAGACTTAGAAACTTTTGTTTAATATAAAGCTGTTTCATCAGGGTCTCTCCTTTCATCGCGTTGCCGATAATTGCCGGATGATGAAATCGATAAAATAACGGCTGGCGATCGGCAATGTTTTCTTATTTTTATAGGCGATGCCCAAAGTTCGGGTAATTGGCGGTTCCACTTTCTTTTTGACAAAGCGATATCGGACTTTATTCATCACCATCTCGGAAAGAATCGAAACACCAAGGCCGTTTTCCACCATCGACATGATGGTATAATCATCAATCACCCGGAATTGGATATTCGGCCTCAATCCTTTTTTCTTAAAAGCTTCCAATGGTTCATTCAATTCCCCTTCTTCCAGCAGAATAAAAGGCTCTTCCGCCAAGTCCTCCAATGAAACGGTTGGTTGGGATACAAGGGGATGATCTTCCGGTAAAATGGCAAGCATATGGTCCTGCTTCAAAGCGACCGTTTCCAAATCCTCTGCCGCATCAGGATTTACAAATCCGAAATCCACACTGCCTTCTTTAATATATTTGACGATGCTTGTATATTCTCCTTGTTGCAATTGAAATTGTACCGATGGATACAGCTTCTTAAAATCTTGCATCAGACTGGGCAGCCAATTACTTGAAACGCTTGTGAAGGTTCCTATGCGAATATTCCCAGTGGCCAGTCCTTGCATTTCCCTCGCTTTTTCCATTAATTCCGCATGGGAATTTGCCACCCTCGTAATAAAAGGCAAAAATTCCTCTCCATCCGGCGTTAACATAATCCCTTTCCGGGAGCGATAAATTAACGTCGTTCCCAGCTCTTCTTCGAGGGCTTGAATCATCTGGCTGATGGCGGACTGGGTATAACCCAGTTCTGCTGCCGCTTTGGTAAAGCTGCCTTTTTCTATCACTTTTAAAAAGGCATAATATTGTTTCATTTCACGTTGACACCTTCCATCAATATTCCTTATGTAATAATTATAAACATTAATTTTACTGATGTTTATCCCTTTGTTAGAATCTTCTAAAAAGCAATTGATAATCTAATGGAGGACATAATAAGATGAAAACGAATATAGCGGCATGGAAAAGGGGGATCAAAACAGGCATCCCCATTGCATTTGGTTATTTCGCGGTCTCCTTTTCCTTCGGGATTCTTTGTAAACAGGCAGGATTGAATCCCTTTGAAGCGGTCTTGATGTCTGCAACGAATTTAACTTCCGCCGGGCAATTCGCCGGGCTTACCATGATTGCCGCGATGGCGACGGTTATTGAAATTGCGGTTGCACAGCTGATCATCAACTCCAGATATTTGTTAATGTCCTTTTCTCTGTCACAAAAGATTCCAACAGATACACCTATCTATCACCGATTATTGATGTCCTATGGAATTACCGATGAAATATTCGGTGTTTCCATTGCGCAACCGGGAAAATTAAATCCTTATTTTATGTATGGCGTGATGACGGTGGCCGTTCCTGGTTGGGCATTGGGAACGCTTTCCGGAGTGATTTCGGGGAATATTTTCCCGGAAAGAATTACGAGCGCTCTGAGCATTGCCCTTTACGGCATGCTCCTTGGGGTGATCGTCCCACCGGCAAAAAAGAATAAAATCATTGCCGGAGTTATCGTTGTTTCGATGCTGTGCAGCGCCATTTTTGCCGTTATTCCCGCTTTAAAAAGCGTCTCATCCGCTGTAAAAATCATCGGAATCACCCTGGTGATTGCAGGCGCAGCCGCATTTCTCTTCCCAATAAAGGAGGAGGAGGCATGAATCATACTGTTTTTTATATTCTCGTGATGGCTGTTGTTACCTATTTGATACGGGTATTGCCTCTAACCCTTGTAAGAAAAGAAATCAAAAATATTTATATCCGGTCTTTTTTGCACTATGTGCCATATGTAACATTGGCTGTGATGGTTTTTCCCGGAATTTTGGAGTCCACCGCCTCACCTTGGTCAGCACTTGTAGGATTTTTGGTTGCCATCATTTCCGCTTATTTGGGAGGGAACATTGTCAGCGTGGCGTTGCTCACTTGTACAGCTGTATTGATCGTGGAATTGTTTTTATATTAATTCTCAGGGAGAACAATCGCTTCTCCCTTTATTTTTTCCCCATCATTAGAAGGCTCGTTGGTCCATTTTATTTCACTGAAACTTTTATTTGGAAAACCCTGAATGCACTTTCAATAAATTCACTGATTCCATTCATAATTTTTGGCGATTCACATTATGATGAAATAAGAAAAACATAAAGGAGGAACTCATCGGCACCGGGAAGGGGAATGTTGTCTTCGTAGGGGAGAGCATGTGAAAAAACATAAAGGGGTGTATACATGAGGGGAGCCATTTGGATTCGACTGGCCATTCTTTATTTGATCTTCGGGCTTTGTGTAGGTTTATTCATGTCGATCACTCTTAATCTTCAATGGGGTTCTGCCCATGCCCACGTAAACCTGGTAGGGTTCGTAACAACAACATTGTTCGGAGTTATTTATAGCGTTTATCCAAAAGCAGCGGTCAATTCAATCGGAAAGGCTCATTTTTGGCTCCATAATCTAGGAATCCCCATCTTCCTACTCAGCGCCTTTTTAGTCCAGGTTCCCGGCTTGCTCGACACAGCACATATTTTCACATATATAGGCGGCGGAGCTTTCTTGTTAGGCACCATTCTTTTTGCATACAATGCCTTTAAACATATAAAATGATTCGGGTTTGAAAGGAAAGCTAAAAAGGTATGCAAACAATAGAGCGTTTGTATACCTTCTTTTTACATTAGGCAGTCTCTTTCATGAATCGAGCAAATGGAGCATTCGTCAGCCGTCTCCAAATCATTTCAAAAGGTCCGCGATTGTACTTTCTCAGCCAGAAATGGGCAAAAATCATCATCAATAAAGTAATGAATATAAACACAACAATCGTTCCAACCGAATTCAACTTCCCTCCAAGGGAGAATCCCCAGCTATAGAACAATACAGAAGCCGTGATATTTTGCAAAATGTAGCAGCTGAGGGCTGTCCTTCCCACCTCTGAAAGTCTTTGCAGAAGAAAATGATTGGCTTTCCGCTCCAATATCCAATGAATCGCCATGAGATATCCTACCGCCATCAGCGGCGCAAATAAGTAACGAACCAGCGTCACCATTGAATAGAATGGTAAAAATACTAACGCATTAAGCGGAATGCCCACAACTAAACCCCAGAAAAAAAATTTTTTTCTCAGTTCTTCACTTCTTTTGGTTTGACGGAAAATTCCCGCACGCACAAGATACACACCGAACAAAAATAGCAGGATATTCATTGGGATGACGGCAATGGCTTCCAATCTCATCTGAAATATCCCATCGAATCGAAATAATACTTGATCCAAATACGAACCTGTAGAGTAGACGGCGGCAATCTCATTTAATGCAAGGGAGAATTCTTCTTGTGACCCGGGAAATCTCATTCCTGCCTCTAATATGAAAGAGATCAGTAATACACCTGCAATATGAAGAATTCCCAGTATCAAAGCCAAAATTTTGATTAACTTTATTTTGCGTCGGACAAGTAGGGCTACGATGATTCCCGTTACAGCATAGCTCATCAGAATATCATACTCAAAAACAAATAAAAAATGGAGGAAACCATCCGCTAATAGCAACAACATGCTCCAAATGTATAACCATAGCCATATGTGTTCTTGATTCCGTTTGACGAAAGACTGACGTTTCAGCTCCAGTCCCATGCCAAATAAAATGGTCAACAGCCCCAAAAACTTGCCATTGGTTAAAAATAATACGAGTGATTCTAATATGGTATCGAGTGAATAGTCATTCATTCCAAAACCGAGCATAAAATCATAGTTTCCCAGTTTACTAAAAATCCAAATATTTGTACCCAAGGTTCCAATAATGGCCAATCCTCTGGCTATATCTAATACTTGGATTCTTTTTTCCACAAAAAGCCCCCCTCAACCTATGGTGAACCGTTTTTTATTTGGAATTCATTCCATCATTTTTTTACAGTAAATACCTGCCAATCTTAAAAAACAATCCATTTATTAGTAGTACGATTTAACCTTCTTTCAGTTTCATTTATTCTCGAAAAAACATACATTTTTCTGTTTTAAAAGGAAATTCCATTTGGTTGTTGAATAACATAAATAATCCGTTCCACAAGGATTTGTACGTGGAACGGCGATTTTTTACTTTCATGCAATTGTTTTTTACAAGTTACTCTGGAGTCTTTTTAATATGCGGAGATAATCATCCCGATCAATTCCAGGAGCAAATTCTTCCGGAAGTTCTGGAAGATCCGGAACTGGCGCACCTTCCGGAGTTCCGTGAATCACTCTTAGTGGTTCACCCGTTTCAGGGTTTTTGCCTTTCCAAATTTGATTAATATCCCGGTAATCTTCTTCTCCCCATGTGTACAATACATTAAATAATCCTTGTTCCATAAATGGTTTGGCATAATCAAATTTGCTGTTGTCCAAGCTCGGAACCGGGAGCATTTTCGTTACATCGACTCCTGTTGCCATTTCAATGGCTTTGGCATAAGCAATTATGTGGGTGCCGCCTCGGACAAGCAAATATCCTATCATCGTTAATGCCGTCGGGTGGGTCGTCATCTCATAAACCCGCATTTTATGGGTTCTTGCACCGATTTCCAACATATAATTGAAAAGAAGGTCTCCTACGAGGTTGCCTGTATTTGTAACAAATTCACCAGTCCATGGTCTTCCCATTGAATCTCCTGGATAAGCGGTTTGAGCAGTTGACGTAAAGTGGAGGGAATAACGGGCATCTTTTCCGTTTTGCAGTGGGGCTGTGTCAGGTCCTGTTGGAACAGTATTTCCTGTGGAGAGAAGATTGATGGCCGTCGATACTAATTCAACATGGCCAATTTCCTCTGCCGTAATACTTGCTACTAAATCATAAAAAGGTTTAAGCTTTTTCTTGCCTCGGAAATTAAAGGATTGAAACATATAATTGTTTAACGTAGACATTTCACCATATTTTCCGCCAAGCAATTCTTGAACAGCGGCTGCTGCATTCATATCACCATGCTTCGGAATCGGCAATTCAATAAGAATTTTATTTTCTCGTTTAAACATAATTGAGTAAGCCTCCATCCATAAATTTTAACCAATTGTATCTTATGTTGGATGGAGATTGGATTATGACTCTTTTATTGGTTGAATCCAAATAATTTGCTCTGTTCTTACATAAAACGGTGATCCGCCCATTTCAACAACAATATGGTCTGGCATCACTGTTTTTAATGTGCCGCGTAAACTGCCTCGAATTGTTTGAACAGCGATAGATTGATTTTGTAGGCTTTTTAATGATTCATATACATACGGATCGCTGAGCTTCCAATTTCCATTCATACTGCAACACCCCTTTTCACAAGTCCATTGCAATATATGCAATGTTCGCGAAAAATGTGCCATTGTATATTTTTTTGGAAGTTGCATAAAAAATAGTGCAGCACTCTTCCAAGTACTGCACCGAGGAAATTCACTGTTCATTCTCTTTTGATTTCTTTAATGAAGAGAGCTCTTCTTCTTCCCCAAATTCTGTTCTGTAGCTCATCTGGCCTTGATTTGGCTGGCTGACAGAACTCGTTGTCTCTTCCCGTTTCAATTCTTCCCAAGGCTCAAACAGGAGCGTTAAGCAAAATAAACCGCTCAAGCCTACCAAGCCATAAATAATGCGTGAAACAACGGAATCTTGCCCTCCAAACAAAGTAGCAACTAAATCAAAATTAAAAAATCCAATAAGTCCCCAATTGATGGCTCCAATGATCGCCAGTACAAGAGCAATTCTTTGCAAAACTTTCATTATCATACCTCCTTATGTTTTTATCTTTTCATTTAAAGGAGGATTTCATACAAGGTATATGGGGATTCTTTAAAAAACCAAATTCTTCCATAAACAATTTAGAGGCTGGGACATAAACAAAAAATGAAAGGGCAGTTGAAAGAGTTTTGATAAAAAATTGAACTAACGAAAAATTGATTGTAGTGACGGGGCGAGTTTCTGTCGCGCACGCTTAGTCGCAAAGCGGAGAAAGTTCAAGGAAGTAAATTCAAAGCTTTCCTGAGACGAGCCCTCTCGAGACCACGAGGAGCGAAGGAATGACTCAGAGGAGGGCCCGCAGAAAGCGTCCCCGGAACGGAAATCAATTGTAATAACATATCAAAAAAACATCATTTTCTCCAAGGAGAAAATGATGTTTTTTAGATTTGTCCCAACCTCTTATTTATTCGATTTCGATTAATAGGTCGCCTGTAGAAATAGAATCGCCCTCTTTGACGTAAATTTCTTTTACCACACCGTCTTTTGGCGCCTGCACAGTTGTTTCCATCTTCATGGCTTCCGTAATTAATAAATGGTCGCCCCGCTTGATCGGACTGCCTTTAGATACTACCACTTTCAAAATTGTACCCGGCATCGTTGCACCGATTTGATTTGGATTGGATGGGTCCGCTTTGACGGCTTTATTACCCGTTGCCTCCACCGTCATATCTTGTACGACAATTTCCCGAGGTTGGCCGTTAATTTCAAAGTAAATTACCCGTGTACCATCATGTTGAGGCTCGCCAATGGACACTAATTTAATAATCAATGTTTTTCCTTTTTCAATTTCCACTTCAATTTCTTCGCCCAGGCGCAAACCATATAAGAATGTTGGAGTATCTAATACAGAAATGTCACCATATTGGGCACGCACTTTAGCGTATTCTTCAAATACTTTTGGATATAGTGCATAGGAGATTAAATCTTTCTCAGTCGGTTTGAATCCAACTTTTTCTTCCAGCTCAACAGCAAGTTTACTAAAATCAACCGGCTCAAGCAGTTCACCAGGGCGCACCGTAATTGGCTTGCGGTCTTTTAGTATAAGCTTTTGCAGTTTTTTCGGGAATCCGCCATAAGGCTGTCCTAGATAACCTTGGAAAAATTCAATGACGGAATCAGGGAAGTCAAGCGTTTTCCCGCGCTCAAAAATATTTTCTTCATCTAAATCATTTTGCACCATAAAAAGCGCCATATCGCCAACAACTTTTGATGATGGCGTTACTTTTACAATATCGCCAAACATTAAATTGACGCGGGAATACATTTTCTTTACTTGCTCCCAGCGGTCCCCAAGCCCTACTGCTTTCGCTTGTTGCTGCAAGTTGCTGTATTGTCCGCCAGGCATTTCGTGTACATACACTTCTGAATGAGGGGCATTCATGCCGCTTTCGAAATCCACATAATATTTTCGCACATCCGCCCAATAGTAAGATAGTTTTTCAAGGGATTCTATATCCGCTCTAACTTGCCGTTTTTCGCCGCTTAAAGCATAGTAGAGCGAATTGGCGCTTGGCTGAGATGTTAAGCCAGCCATGGAACCTAATGCCGTATCAATAATGTCCACTCCTGCTTCAATGGCTTTTGCATAAACGAAAATCCCATTTCCGCTTGTATCATGGGTATGAAGATGAATTGGCAAATCTGTTGTTTCCTTCAATTCGGAAATTAAACGATAAGCTGCATTTGGTTTAAGCAGCCCTGCCATATCTTTAATGGCTAAAATATGCGCGCCGGCCTGTTCTAATTGTTTTGCCATTTCCTTGTAATATTGCACCGTATATTTTGCTCTTCCATCATCTAAAATATCGCCCGTATAGCAGATTGCCGCTTCTGCCACTTTTCCGTTGAGGCGAACTTCGTCAATGGCCACTTCCATCGCTTTTACCCAGTTCAATGAATCGAAAATGCGGAATACATCAATACCGGACTGAGCTGATAATTTTATAAACTCGCGGATGACGTTATCCGGATAGTTGGAATACCCTACCGCATTGCTTCCTCTAAATAACATTTGGAACAAGATATTTGGAATTTTTTTGCGCAATGTTTCCAATCGATCCCAAGGGTCTTCTTTTAAAAAGCGATACGCTACATCGAAAGTTGCTCCTCCCCACATTTCAAGGGAGAAGAAATCGTTCATCAATTGGCTTGTAGCATCGGCAATTTCAAACATATCTTTCGAACGAACGCGTGTGGCAAGGAGCGATTGATGGGCATCCCGGAATGTTGTATCGGTAAGCAGTACATCATCTTGGGCTTTAATCCATTGGATAAGTCCAGCCACGCCTTGTTCATCTAAAATTTGTTTTTGTACCAGTTACCTTTTTTTCAGGTACAGTCGGAATATGAGGCTGAACAAAGATTGGTTTTGGCCGCTTTTCGATTCCAGGGAAGCCATTTAATGTCACATTGCCGATATAGTTTAACAGCTTTGTCGCACGGTCTTTCCGTTCTTTAAATTCAAATAATTCCGGTGTTGTATCAATAAAGCTTGTATCGAATTGGCCGCTTAAAAATTTCTCATGGTTTACGACATTTTCTAAAAACGGAATATTGGTTTTCACACCTCGAATACGGAACTCCCGCAAATTGCGATCCATTTTTTGCGCTGCTTCTTCAAAGGTTCTTCCCCAAGTCGATAGTTTCACAAGCAACGAATCATAGTGAGGAGTAACAACTGCGCCTTGGAAACCGTTCCCTGCATCTAAACGGACACCAAAACCGCCGGATGAGCGATACACCATAATTTTTCCTGTATCCGGCATAAAATGGTTTTTTGGATCTTCCGTTGTAATTCGTGATTGAATGGCATAGCCAAATAAAGGAATCTTTTCTTGCTCAGGAATCCGAATTGCTTTACTGTGTAGTCCATGACCTTCCGCAATTTTAATTTGCGCCTGAACAATATCAACTCCTGTAATCATTTCGGTAATGGTATGTTCCACTTGAATGCGCGGGTTTACCTCAATAAAGTAAAAATTATCGCCCGTTACTAAAAACTCCACTGTCCCTGCATTCACATACTGCACATTTTTCATCAATTTTACAGCTGCTTCGCAAATGCGGCGGCGCAACTCTTCTGAAATTGAGATAGATGGCGCAATCTCTACCACTTTTTGATGGCGGCGTTGAATTGAGCAATCCCGTTCATATAAATGCNGAACCAAAAGCCGCTTTTGCTTCGGATTTGGCCCGTTCAAAAGCCTCTTTTAAATCGCTTGCCTTTTCCACAAGGCGCATTCCTCTGCCTCCACCGCCAAGTGCAGCTTTAATCATAATGGGGTAGCCGTATGTATCTGCAAACTGTTCAACTTCTTCCAAACTTTTTACTGGCCTATCTGTACCTGGAATGACAGGAATTCCAGCAGCGATGGCTTGTTCGCGAGCCTTTACTTTATCCCCAAATATGCTTAAATGTTTTGATTTTGGTCCAATGAAGATGATTCCTTCTTCTTCGCAACGGCGAGCAAACTCTACATTCTCTGATAAAAAGCCATATCCCGGGTGAATAGCATCCACATTTGCTTCTTTTGCTATTTTTAAAATTCCTTCAATATCTAAATAAGCATCAATCGGTTTTTTTCCATTTCCTACTAAATAGGATTCATCCGCTTTAAAACGATGAATGGCGCCGCTATCCTCATGGGAATAAATTGCAACGGTTTTTATTTTCAATTCAGTACATGCGCGGAAAATGCGGATGGCAATTTCGCCGCGGTTTGCTACTAAGACTTTTTCAATTTTTTTCATAAGTTTTCCCCCCATTACTCAAAATTGTTAGCAGCATCATCTATAACAGACAATACTGCTAAGATTTCAGAACTTATGGAATTATCCATGTAAGTACCGTGCTTTGCAAAAATGTAATGATACATATGCAGAGAAGTAAAATGAGACTATATTTTAAGGCAAATTTTAACAACTCTGATTCTCTTCCGATTAATCCCACCGCTGCAGCAGCTACAGCTAATGTTTGCGGCGAAATCATTTTTCCAGTCACGCCTCCCGATGTGTTGGCAGCCAACGCAAGAACCGGATCCATGCCGATGGATTCAGACGTAACTTGCTGCAACTTGGCAAACAATACGTTGGAAGATGTATCCGAACCTGTAACAAACACACCAATCCAGCCAAGCACCGGTGAGAAGAACGGGAATAAAGCTCCTGTTTTTGCCAATACTAAACCTAAAGTCGTCATCATGCCGGCTGTGTTTGCCACATAAGCATAACCAACAACGCAGCAAATAGTTAAAAGCGGGAATTTAATTTCGTTGATGGTTTCACCAAAAGTTTTTACCCATTTACCCCAAGAAACTTTCAATAGAAACTTAGATACTATAGCAGCAAATAAAATGGCTGTTCCCGCAGCACCTAATAATTCGAATTTATACACTGCCGCAATTTCTTTGCCTGTTGAACCATCAATCACTTGATTATGTAAAAACGGTACTTCCGGATAGAACGTGAGCGCACCACCAATGTTATTCACAAAGGTTAAAAATGCGTTCCCGCCTTCATATGTACCTAATAACGCCTTTTTGAAGGATGGAATTCCCCAGGCAGAAATAAATAGCGTTAATACAATAAACGGAGACCAAGCTCTTAAAATTTGTCCACTAGTATAATGATTTTTTGTATCCTCCATTTGGCCATCCGTTTCAAAACGATAAATATGTTTTGGCTGCCAAAAGCGCAAGAAAATCGCTAAAGCTACTAAGGATACTAAGGATGAAATAATATCCGGCAATTCGGCGCCCAAATAATTGGAACTTAAAAATTGCGCCACTGCAAACGAAATACCGGATACTAAAATTGCAGGCAGCACTTCAAAAGCCCGTTTAAAACCGACCATAATCACCACTAAAACAAATGGAATAAATACGGCAATAATAGGCAATTGACGGCCTACCATTTTTGAAATTTCTAAAGCAGGAATCCCTGTAATCCCTTCCATTACGGTAATCGGTACCCCAATAGCCCCGAAAGCTACAGGAGCTGTGTTTGCAATTAAACAAAGGCCCGCCGCTTGCAACGGTTTAAAACCCAACCCTACTAGCAACGCCGCTGTAATGGCAACCGGAGCGCCAAATCCTGCTGCCCCTTCCAAAAATGCCCCAAAAGAAAAGGCTATCAATAGAGCCTGAATACGACGATCTTCAGTAATAGATAACACCGATGAACGAATAACATCAAAGTGTCCGGTTTTTACCGTCAAGTTATATAAAAATACGGACGTAATGATAATCCAGCCAATTGGAATGATTCCATATACAGCCCCTTGCGAAGCAGATGCTACTGCTGTCAAAACTGGCACCTTAAATGCTAAAACTGCAATGACGATAGCTATAATTAAAGTGGTTAGCCCCGCCATATACCCTTTCATTTTTTTAATAGCAAGCGCCCAGAAAAAATATAAAATAGGAATTGTTGCAACCAGGGCTGTCCACCCTAAACTGTTTCCAACTGCTGTAAAATTTTGAGTAAATGTCATGCTCTTTCCCCCAATGTTTCAAAATATCCCCTTTCAAGTCATCTGATGACCTTATGACTTAGATTATAAATTGAATTTTTTTAAAATTCAATGTTGTTTTACTTGAGTTACACTTTTATCTTCTCTGAACGAGAAGATTTTTTCGGTATAATGTATAATTAATTTACCGATTTTGCTTGAAAAACGAGGTGGACTATTTGAAACTTGCAAAAGTAAAAACGAAAAAAATTTACGAAGAAGTTTGTGAAATTCTTTATGAAAAGATCCGTACAGGCGAACTAAAACCAGGTGACCGTTTAGATTCTGTTGAATATTTAGCAGAGCAATTACAAGTCAGTAGATCCGCTGTTCGTGAAGCATTATCAGCCTTAAAAGCAATGGGGCTGATTGAAATAAAACAAGGCTCTGGCACATTTGTGAAAAACTTCCCTAAACAAAAACTGGAATTTCCTCTTTCTACGGCCATTATTACATACAGAGAATACGTCCCTCATTTGCTTGAATTAAGAAAAATTCTTGAAGTTGGGACGGCAAGAAGCGCAGCGAAAAACAGAACAAAAGAAGATCTTGTCATTTTAGAAGGAATCCTTGAGGAAATGAAAAACGTAGAAGGGGATGAAGAGCTTGGTGAAAAAGCGGATTTCGAATTCCATAAGGCCATTGCAAATGCTTCCCACAACCCTCTGCTACCTAATTTACTAAACCAAGTATCTGGGCTTACGATTGAATTAATGCGAGAAACAAGGCGCATTTGGTTATTTTCTAAACAAACCACGATTGAACAATTATATGATGAACATATGCAAATTTATTTAGCTATCAAACAACAAAATCCCGAACTAGCAGAACTCGCCATGTATTCCCATTTAAATAACGTAGAAGAAATTTTAATGAAATATTTCGATATGGCTGAATAAGGAAAAGTGTAGAAGTTTAACCAGCTTCTGCACTTTTTTATATTTTGTATTTTCAAAAAATTATAGTAGAATTTAAAAAAATGTGTTACTATTTAAGTCATCTGATGACCTGTTGATTTATGTAGGATTATAGGGGGATTCATAATGAAAGTCTCATTATTTGCGACATGCCTTGTCGATATGTTTCAAGGGAATGTAGGAAAAGCGACTGTTGAACTTCTTGAACGGCTTGGTTGTGAAATCGATTTTCCTTCATCACAAGTTTGCTGCGGACAGCCGGCTTATAACAGCGGATATGTAGAAGAATCAAAAGGTTCCATGAAAAACATGATTAAAGCATTTGAACATGCAGAATATGTTGTTACGCCATCAGGTTCTTGCGCATATATGTTCAAAGAGTATCCGCATATTTTTAAAGGGGATCCGGAATGGGAACAAAGAGCGCAACGTTTAGCAGATAAAACCTATGAATTAACCGACTTTATTGTAAATGTTTTAAAAATTGAAAATGTCGGAGCCCGGTTAAAAGGCAAAGCTACTTATCATACCTCATGCCATATGACGAGACTTTTAGGAGTAAAAGATGCACCCATCCGATTACTTCAAAATGTTGAAGGAATGGAATATGTTGAACTTCCAGGAAACGAGCGCTGCTGTGGATTTGGCGGTACATTCTCTGTGAAAATGGGAAATATTTCTGGAGAAATGGTGGATGAAAAAGTTCGCAATATCGAAGAAACAGGAGCGGATATTTTAGTTGGTGCAGATGCCGGATGCCTTATTAATATTGGAGGAAGAATCAGCCGCACCGGAAAGCCGATTCGCGTTATGCATATTGCAGAAGTGTTAAATAGTCGCTAAGGGGGGATTCATGATGGCTATGAAAACAAGTGATGAACATTTTAAAGAACGCGTAGAGACGAACTTAAACGATGCCTTTATGCGAGGCGCTATCTCCGCTGCCCAAGCCCGATTTCAAACCCGCCGTCAAGCTCGCGTGGAGGAATTAGGAAATTGGGAAGAATGGAGAGCTCATGGAGAAGAAATTCGAAAACACGTTTTAGAAAATTTAGATGCATATCTTTATGAGTTGAGCGAAAATGTGGCCAAACGAGGCGGCCATGTATTTTTCGCGAAAACAAAAGAAGACGCATCGAACTATATAAAAAACATCGCCATTCAAAAAGAAGCGAAAAAAATTGTTAAATCTAAATCGATGGTGACAGAAGAAATCAATCTAAACGCAGCGTTGGAAGAAGCCGGCTGCAAAGTGGTGGAAACCGATCTGGCAGAGTTCATTTTACAATTAAATGACCATGAACCACCTTCACACATCATTGTGCCATCATTGCATAAAAACCGCCATCAAATACGGGAAATCTTTGCAAAAGTTGGCTACGACAAATCAGAACAACCTGAAGAAATGGCGCTGTTTGCCCGCAAAAAGCTGCGCGAGGAATATTTAACAGCAGACATCGGCATTACAGGATGCAACTTTGCCATTGCCGAAAGCGGCACAGTGACTTTAGTGACAAATGAAGGAAATGCAGACCTTGTCTCAGCTCTGCCAAAAACTCAAATCGTGGTAATGGGGATGGAAAGAATTGTACCAACCTTTGAGGAAATGGAAGTTCTCGTCAGCCTATTAACTCGCAGCTCGGTCGGCCAACGATTAACAAGCTATATCACATTGCTGACAGGCCCAAAAGGAGAAAACGAAACAGACGGTCCGGAAGAATTCCACTTAGTCATTGTAGATAATGGACGCTCGAAAATTTTAGGCACGGAATTCCAGCCTATACTACAATGCATCCGCTGTGCAGCATGTGTCAATGTTTGCCCAGTGTATCGCCATGTAGGCGGCCACACTTACGGGTCCATTTATTCAGGACCGATTGGCGCCGTTTTATCGCCGCTGCTTGGAGGATATGACGACTTCAAAGAATTGCCGTATGCATCAAGCCTTTGCGGTGCATGTACAGAAGTATGCCCTGTAAAAATCCCTTTGCATCAATTATTACATTTGCATCGCCAAAAAATAGTGGAACAGGAAGGCAAGACACCAATTTCCGAACGTCTGATCATGAAAGCCTTTGGACTGGGCGCATCCACTTCACCGCTCTTTAATATGGCAACCAAAGTCGCTTCGCCCGTCATGTCTCCTTTTGTAAAAGATGACAAAATCACACACGGGCCAGGGCCATTAAAAGCTTGGACGGAAGTGCGGGATTTTCCTGCACCGAATAAAGAAAGCTTCCGCCATTGGATGAAGCAGCGTCAGAAAGGAGAGAAATCATGACGATTCAAAATCGCGATGAATTCCTAAATCAAATTGCCAAAAGCCTCGGCCGCCCTGTTCGAACAAAAGTGGAACGTCCCGTTTGGAAATATTGCCCCCAACATGAAGTGTTAAAAAATGCATCCCAAGATGAACTAGTGGAAGTGTTGAAACAGCAATGCGAAAACATCCATACAACGTTCGTCCAAACAACAACCGCGGATTTGCCGAATGTACTTCATCAAGTGGTGAACGATTATGGAGGTGAATCGGTCATCACATGGAAAGACGACCGCTTTGAAAAATTCGGGGTGAAGAAATGGATGGAAAATTTGCCGGAAAACGGCATCCACTTTTACGAGTGGAATCCGGACACCCCTGAGGAAAACATTCGCCAGGCCGAAAAGGCGAATATCGGTATAACGATCAGCGAAATGACATTGGCCGAATCCGCCACCGCTATGCTTACCAGTCATCCAAACCGGGGACGCACAATGAACTTTTTGCCGCAAAAAGTGATCGTGCTTATTCCGAAAAGTTCCATTGTCCCTAGAATGACGCAAGCTGCCCAAAAAATCCGCAAGCAAATCGAAAAGGGTCAACAAGTGCCATCCTGCATTTTATTTATGTCAGGACCAAGCAATTCAGCAGATATAGAATCCGTATTGATTGTCGGCGTGCATGGCCCCGTAAAAGCAACTTATATTGTCATTGAAGATCAATAAACATTTTCTATGAAAACGGCAGGATGTTGATTGCACAACATTTTGCCGCTTTTTTAGTGCTTCCAAACTAGGCAGCTTGCTAGCGTTCAAATCTCTCAATTCTATTGATTCACAAGGGAGATTTACCGTCGAACGGAAGGGGGGAGCGCAATGAAAATTATTGTCTTTGGAGCAACTGGCGCTGTGGGACGTCATGTCGTAAAACAAGCATTAGAAAAAGGATTTGAAGTCACAGCCTTTGTCCGCAATGGTCTCTTATTTTTATTGTTTTTTAATCCATTCTTTTTCATAAGATGTATCCGGTTTAATTTTTTCAATTTCTTTAAACGCCTCATTGATTAGAAAAACAAATGGATAGTTCGAAGGATTTAAAAAATAAGACTAATTACAAAAAATCTTACAGATTATGATGAAATGAACGTCAATATGTATTGGGAATGTGTATGGCAAAATAAAAGTGCAGAGCTTTGCAAAGGAAAAATGCAGAGTCCTGCACTAAATTTTTGTGCATAAACAAAAAAAGACTTGCCAGTCACCCCAAGTCCCACTACAGTAATTGTGTCAAGCAATTGGTAGTGGAGGTAAGAAGGGATGCTAGCAATGTCTGATATTAATTATATCAAACATTTAAGAAATAACAAAGGTTTATCTATTTCAGAAATACAAAGAACAATGGGAATTTATTGGCGAACAGCTAAGAAGTATGCGGATGAAGATCAACTCCCTAAACAGAAATCATTTAAAAAGAAAGGGATGATGTATGAGGAAAAGTGGGGAGTAATTGTTTCAGATTGGCTTTTTGAGGATTT
>NZ_JBHSNQ010000035.1:0-24875 GCF_042655065.1 Ureibacillus suwonensis | reverse complement strand
TTTCAACTATTATTTCTTCTTGTTTTTCAATACAGAAACTGGTACCACGCCTTACAAAGCAAAAAGGCTGCCGATTTACCAGGAAAAGATACCATTTATCGTTTTTTGAACTCGTCTACGTATAACTAACTGGAGAACCTTTTTACTATCTCTGAGCTCCGAAGTGATTCGTCGTGTGAAACAAACGATTTCGAAGCACCGTGTTACCGTGTTTATTGTAGACGATTCGATTTATTCTCGTAACCGTAGTAAATCGGTTGAACTTCTAGCTAAAGTATTCGATCATTCCACTCGTCAGTTTGTCAATGGTTTTCAACTATTAACGCTCGGATGGTCCGATGGCTTTACATTTGTACCTATCGATTTCGCTCTTTTGAGTTCAGCGAACCAAAAGAATCGCTTGAACGAAATCCATTCGTCCATTGATAAACGAACCATAGGCTACAAACGACGGCTCGAGGCATTGGAAGCAAAACCAAACATGGTGTTGAAATTAGTAGAACATGCATTGGATAAAGGAATTTTCGCTGATTATGTGCTCATGGATACATGGTTTACTCATGCCCCGTTGGTGGAGAAGATTCACTCCAAAGGCCTTTTTGTCATTGGCATGGTCAAACAGCTGAAACAACGGTATCTTTTCAACGGAGAACGTTTAACCTTGGAACAACTGTATCGAAAAGCGAAACGAGACATTGGCAAAAAAGAAACACTCGGCTCGATTCACGCAACCCTTCATACGGGTTTACCAGTGAAAATTGTGTTTGTGCGGAATCGAAACAACCAAAGTGAATGGCTGGCAATTTTGAGTACAGATACCACGCTGTCTAATGAAGAAATCGTTCGAATCTATGGGATGCGTTGGGACATCGAAACCTTTTTTAAATTCAGTAAATCGTTTTTACATTTAGCCAAAGAGTTTCAAGGTCGTTCCTATGACATGATGATTAGCCATACTACCATTGTCTTCACTCGGTATATCTTGATTGCTTGGCAACTTCGGAAAGAAGAGGATCCGAAGACCATGGGCAACTTATTCTTGTTTCTATGTGACGAAGTAAAGGAGATGGACTTTAAAACGGCTTTACTACAATTGATTTCTCTTTTCCAAACTTTGGCTGAAGCTAAGGTTTATTTGAGTATGGACATTTTTCAGTGTCAAATGTCCAATTGGATTACTTCTTTACCTCGTTATATCAAGGACTGTCTTCATATTTCTGTGTGCGAAAGTTGAGTTATTTTATAAATAGAAATAATAATAAAAACAATGAATTGAACTATTTTCCAAAATTCATTAGCGTTTTCAAATCAATTTTTCGTTTTTAGGTTATAATCAATGGTTAGAATAGTTAAATGCGCTCTCACAGGGGGAAATCATGGCTAAAAAGAAAAAACGGAAGAAACCTTTGATCAGTCCCGGAATGAAGTTTTTCCTGATCATTCTGCTCATTCCGGCATCAATGATTATTTACTCGTTTGTTTATTTCGCTTGGGAAGATTTGAAATCAATTATTTACCCTGAAGAATTATCTGAAATCGAAAAAATTCAAGAAGGATTTGACTTAAAAATACCGGAAGAATATATTCCAATCTACATAGCGGCCGGGGAAAAATACAATGTTCCATGGACGTTGCTTGCCGCCCATCATCGGGTGGAAACAAGATTTTCTACAATGGACACATTAGTCTCACCGGTGGGAGCGGAAGGGCATATGCAGTTCATGCCATGCACATTTGTTGGATGGGATCATCCGACCTGTGCGGGATTAGGGAAGGGAAACATTCCGGAATCTGAAAAAACCGATCCGAAAGTGATTGAAAAGTACGGCGGTTATGGAGTGGACGCGAATGGGGACGGTATTGCCGATCCGTTTGATATAGAAGATGCGATTTATAGTGCCGCCAATTTCTTGTCCAAATCCGGTGTACAGGATGGGGAAATTGAGAAAGCGGTTTTCCGTTATAACCACAGCAAGGAGTATGTAAAGAAAGTCCTGTATTATTATGAACAATATAATCGTGTCGGACCGTTATTGGAAAGGGAAGCATTGGCGGCGATTGACTGAAACGGATATGGATACGGAAACGAAAGGCAACGGTTTTTTGATGAAAGGCATTGTGGCCAACTTTATTGTTGGAAAAGAAAAATGATCATCCATTTGTCAGGATGATCATTTTTGATTTTTGTGAATGGGCAATTTTTAATCCGTTGCTTTTCTGAAACTTTTCATGATTAAACTTACAATGAAGACTAAAACCACGGAACCGATCAAAGCAGGGAAAATGTAGAAATTGGAGATTTCCCAACCCCAGTTTCCCAAAAATGCACTTCCAATCCAGGAGCCAATAATGCCCGCCACTATATTACCGATGATACCACCCGGAATATCTTTACCTACAATGACTCCTGCAAGCCAGCCGATGATTCCGCCGATAATTAAATACCAAATAAAATTCACGATTAATCCACTCCTTTAATTGTGTGCAACTTTTCTTGTGTTAGTGTGCTCAAATGCTTTGAAGATATGCAGACAATCCAAAGCGGGTTATCAATAAAATTTATTTTCAAAATATTTTGCAAATTGAACAAAAATGTCATATAATGTTCACAAAGAGGTCAAATATTTTGGGGATGGGGTGGATACATTATGCATATCACTATTAATGCATCTGAAAAATTAAATCGCCAAGGGATTATGTTTGCAATTATTCATACGCTTGTATTATTCAATTTAGCCATCGACTTTACACTGGTTCCTATTATCTGATCTAACCCTCAAAGGGTTAGATTTTTTTTTGACAAAACTCAACAATCATTGTCTATACAGATGTCAAATATCCACTCATCATGATTAGTTTGCCGCCAAAAAAATTGATTATGTATCAACGGAGAAAAAACGGAATATTTCAAGTAAAGTGCAGCATTTAAATAGAAAGAAAACGTTTTCATTAAAATTCAAATTTTTAAAATTTTATAAAAAATTTCAAAAACCCTGTTGACGAAAGGGGCATTTTTGTACTATTATGACAACAATTTCACCGACAGTTTTTATAAAAGATGTTAAATGAGAATAATTGTCGGAAAATTTTTTATAACCCGTTTTTTTAAACATTGGAAATATTAGTATTTGTGAGGGGCGTTTGAAGTATGAGAAGTGATATGATCAAAGTAGGAGTTGACCGTGCTCCTCATCGTAGCTTACTTTATGCTACAGGCAAGGTAAAACCAAAAGACTTGGGAAAACCATTCATCGGTGTTTGCAACTCTTACATCGATATTATTCCAGGTCATGTACATTTACGTGAATTTGCTGAAGAAGTAAAAGAAGCGATCATTGAAGCAGGAGGAATTCCGTTTGAATTCAACACAATCGGTGTTGACGATGGAATTGCGATGGGTCACATCGGAATGCGTTACTCGTTGCCTAGCCGTGAACTGATTGCAGATTCTGCTGAAACAGTGATAAATGCTCACTGGTTTGATGGTGTATTCTTCATTCCAAACTGTGACAAAATCACGCCAGGAATGTTGATGGCTGCGGTTCGCACAAACGTTCCTTCCATATTCGTTTCCGGTGGACCGATGGAAGCGGGAAGAAGTGCCACAGGTAAACAATTGTCTCTAACTTCAGTTTTTGAAGGGATTGGGGCATTCAAATCCGGTCAAATGTCTGAGGAAGAATTTAAAGATATTGAAATGCACGCTTGTCCGACATGCGGATCCTGTTCGGGAATGTTTACTGCGAACTCCATGAACTGTTTAATGGAAATGCTGGGAGTTGCTCTTCCTGGAAATGGAACAATTGTTGCTACAAGCGAAAAGAGAAAAGAATTAATCCGTGAGGCTGCAAAACATTTAATTCGTATGATTGAAGAAGATGTCCGTCCACGCGACATCATCACAAAAGAAGCGATTGACGATGCCTTTGCACTGGATATGGCAATGGGCGGTTCAACAAATACAGTGCTGCACACATTGGCCATTGCCCACGAAGCAGGAATTGATTATAACTTGGAAGACATTAATAAAATCGCTGAACGCGTTCCATATATTGCGAAAATCATGCCAGCTTCCGACATTTCAATGGATGATGTCAATAAAGCCGGCGGAGTAAGTGCAATCATCAATGAATTGGCAAAAATCCCTGGCTGCATTCACCCGGATCGCATAACGGTAACCGGTAAAACAATCGGTGAACTTGTAAAAGATCATGAAATTACAAATATTGATGTCATCCGTACAAAAGACAATCCATACAGCAAGGTGGGAGGATTATCCATCCTTTATGGAAATATCGCACCTGAAGGATCTGTCATCAAAGTTGGTGCCGTAGATCCATCCATCAAAGTCTTTACTGGCGAAGCAATTGTCTTCAATTCGCAAGATGAAGCATTGGCTGCCATTGATTCCGGGGAAGTTAGGGAAGGACACGTTGTTGTCATTCGCTATGAAGGCCCTAAAGGCGGTCCTGGTATGCCGGAGATGCTTGCTCCGACTTCTGCCATTATGGGACGAGGCCTTGGAACAAAAGTGGCCTTGATTACAGATGGCCGTTTCAGCGGTGCATCAAGAGGAATTTCAATTGGCCATATTTCACCAGAAGCAGCTGAAGGCGGACCTATTGCATTAGTTGAAAATGGTGATATAATTGAAATCGATTTACCTAATCGGACAATCAATTTAAAAGTATCTGACGAAGAGTTGGAACAACGCCGTAAGAATTTAAAACCATTCGAACCGAAAATTAAAACCGGATGGTTAGCAAGATATTCAAAACTCGTGACAAACGCTTCTAAAGGCGGTATTATGAAAATATAATTTTCATAAAATTTCGATGAGTCTTGAACTTTAAAATATTTAATTATAAACGTATAACTCAATGATGAGGTAAAAGGATATAGAGCATTGTATCTACCAGAGAGTCGGGATTGGTGGAAACCGATGATACAACTATATCCGACATCCCCTCGGAGTGAGCTATTAAACGCGAAAACGCCATTAGATAGCTCCGGGCACTGTTTCGTGCACCGTTACCAATGAATAGCTATTCCATCTATGTTGCCGTGGGTGGAATGTGACAGCTATTCGCAGAGGTAGCGTTCTTGCTACGAAAAAGGGTGGTACCATGAAAAGTCTTTTTCATCCCTTCGCAAAAGGTAATCTTTTGCGGTGGAGAAAAAGGCTTTTTTATTTTAGATATTTTAGAAGGAGGATGTATACGAAATGACTGCAAATGCGTCAACAAACGCAAAAATGGATGCCTCACCATCAGGGATGCAGGAAGTTGAAAACAGACCGAAAAATGGTGCTGATATTTTAATTAAAGCGTTACATGATCAGGGTGTTGATATCGTCTTTGGCTACCCAGGCGGTGCTGTGTTGCACGTCTATGATGCAATGTATAAGAATCCGATCCGTCATATTTTGACTCGTCATGAACAAGGAGCTATCCACGCTGCAGAAGGATATGCGCGTGTTTTAAATAAACCGGGTGTTGTGATTGCGACAAGCGGTCCAGGTGCGACGAACCTAGTAACAGGAATTACCGATGCGATGATCGACTCGATTCCACTGGTGATTTTCACAGGGCAAGTGGCAACGACGGTGATTGGTTCGGATGCCTTCCAGGAAGCGGATATTATCGGAATTACGACTCCTATTACGAAACACAATTATCAAGTGCAGGATGTAAACGATATTCCGCGCATCGTCAAAGAAGCATTCCATATTGCGAACTCCGGAAGAAAAGGGCCTGTTCTCATCGACTTGCCAAAAAACATTTCGACAGCCATTTTTGATGAAGCAAAAGCAAATGTGCCGGATGAAGTGTATTTGCCAGGATACCAACCAAATTATAAACCGAATTATCTGCAAATTCAGAAAGCTATCCAGGCAATCAGCGAAGCGAAAAAGCCGGTAGTCCTTGTTGGAGCAGGGGTGCTCTTTGCAAATGCATGCGACGAACTTGTCGAATTTGTAGAGAAATACAAACTTCCTGTAGTCACAACATTACTTGGTTTAGGAAGCATTTCCGGCAATCACGAATTGAATTACGGCATGGCTGGAATGCACGGTGCGGTAGTGGCAAACGACGCGATTACAAAATCGGATTTGCTCATCAACATCGGTTCGCGTTTCGATGACCGTTTAACAGGTGATACATCGAGATTTGCACCGGAAGCGAAAATCATCCATATTGACATCGATCCTGCCGAAATCGGAAAGAATATTCGTACGGACATTCCGATTGTGGCAGACGCAAAAGAAGCGTTGAAAGCATTGTTGAAGAACGACTTCAAAGCACCGGACACAGCTGAATGGATCGATTATTTGAACAGCGTCAGAGATGAATATCCATTCTGGTATGTGGAAGATGAAAAAGAAGTATTGCCGCAACAAATCATTGAAATGGTACACACAATCACGAACGGAGATGCGATTGTGACGACAGACGTAGGTCAGCACCAAATGTGGGCTGCCCAATACTATCTGCAAAATCACAGCCATCAATGGGTAACATCAGGCGGCCTTGGAACGATGGGATTCGGATTACCAGCCGCAATCGGAGCCCAATTTGCCAAACCGGATAAAAAAGTAATCTCCATTGTGGGAGATGCCGGTTTCCAAATGACATCCCAAGAACTTGCGTTATTGAAAGAATTCAACCTACCAGTGAAAGTCATTATCATCAACAATGCCGCTCTCGGCATGGTGCGCCAATGGCAAGAATTATTCTACGATAGCCGTTATTCACAAAGTTTAATGCCGGTTCAGCCGGATTTTGTGAAATTGGCTGAAGCTTACGGATTAAAAGGATATCGAATTCAGACAATCGATGAAGCAGAAAGAATTTTGGCAGAAGCGATCAATTCCGATGAGCCGGTTGTTGTTGATTGCCGTGTGAAACAACTGGAAAATGTGTACCCAATGGTGCCATCGGGCAAAGCGCTTCATGAAATGGTAGGGGTGAAAAAATTTTGAAACGAGTAATTACTGTAACAGTTATCAACCAAAGTGGCGTATTAAACCGTGTAACAGGTTTATTGATGAAAAGACAATTCAATATTGAATCCATTACGGTTGGTCATACAGAGCAACCGAACATTTCCAAAATGACACTGGTGGTCAATATTGAAGATGATGTGAAATTGGAACAGCTCATCAAACAATTGTCGAAACAAATTGATGTATTGAAGGTCAATGACATCACTGATAAAGCGATTGTTCTTCGTGAACTCGCACTTGTCAAAGTGGTATCGCCTCCGAATTTGAGACTTGAAATGAATGCCATTGTTGAGCCATTCCGGCCTCAAATCGTCGATACTTCAAAAAATGTTGTCACTTATCAAGTGATCGGCCATCCGGACAAAATCGATGCCTTCATCGAACTTGTCCGGCCATACGGAATCAAGGAATTGACGCGAACAGGCGTGACTGCTACTGTTCGTGAGGTGCAACAAACATTCTATGATCAAACACCTCTTTCACTTTTAAAATAAATTTTTATTCAAGTTGTTAGTTCCAACAATGCAAAGATAGTTTTCTGAACTGTCTTTGTCATTGAAAAAATATAAATTATGAAAAGATTAACAATTTTAGGGGGAAAAGAAAGATGACAAAAATGTACTATCATAACGAAATTAATGAAACTGTATTAAAAGAGAAGAAAATTGCGGTAATCGGTTATGGATCCCAAGGGCATGCACATGCTCAAAACTTGAAAGAATCCGGTTTTGATGTACGTGTAGGTATTCGTCCAGGTAAATCTGCGGAACAAGCAAAACAAGATGGTTTGGATGTAAAATCTGTTGCTGAAGCATCCAAAGAAGCGGATGTTATCATGATCCTGCTTCCAGATGAAGCTCAAAAAGCGGTGTATGAAGCAGAAATCGCTCCAAACTTGGAGCCAGGAAACGCTTTGGTATTCGCTCATGGTTTCAACATTCACTATAAACAAATCGTACCTCCAGCAGATGTGGACGTATTCTTAGTAGCGCCAAAAGGTCCTGGTCACTTGGTTCGCCGCACTTACACTGAAGGTGCAGGGGTTCCGGCGTTGATCGGCGTTTACCAAGATGCAACTGGCAACGCAAAAGATCTTGCACTTGCTTGGGCTAAAGGTATCGGTTCCGCTCGTGCAGGTGTTCTTGAAACAACATTCAAAGAAGAAACAGAAACTGACTTATTCGGTGAACAAGCAGTACTTTGCGGTGGGGTAACTCACTTAATCAAAGCCGGTTTTGAAACATTAGTTGAAGCTGGTTACCAACCAGAAAGTGCATATTTCGAATGCTTGCATGAAATGAAATTAATCGTTGACTTAATTTACGAAGGCGGATTCTCCAACATGCGCTACTCCATCTCTGACACTGCTGAATGGGGCGACTATGTATCAGGTCCGCGCGTCATTACAGAAGATGTAAAAGCGAACATGAAAAAAGTGCTTGAAGATATTCAAAGCGGTAAATTTGCAAAAGAATGGCTTGAAGAAAACGCGAATGGCCGTCCACGTTACAATGAATACAAAAAACGCGAACAAGAACATCCAATTGAAAAAGTTGGAGCAGAGTTGCGTAAAATGATGCCTTTCATCAACGCTGGAAATCGAAAGGTCGTGATTAAATAGTGCGTAAGATCGATATTTTTGATACAACACTTCGAGATGGTGAACAATCACCTGGCATTAACTTAAACACTGCCGAAAAAATTGAAATTGCCAAACAATTGGAACGTCTAGGGGTTACAATCATTGAAGCAGGTTTCCCTGCTTCAAGCCCTGGCGACTTTGATGCAGTGAATAAAATCGCAAGCACAGTGAAAAATTCCATCGTAACGGGTCTAGCCCGCTGTGTGAAAAACGACATCGACCGCGCTTGGGAAGCGTTGAAAGTTGCCGAACAGCCACACGTCCATGTGTTCTTGGCAACTAGTCCGATCCATATGGAATACAAATTGAAAAAAACGCCGGATCAAGTGGTTGAACAGGCCGTGGAAGCTGTCAAATACGCAAAGAAATTCTTCCCGCTTGTGGAATGGTCAGCTGAAGACGGATTCCGATCCGACCGCGAATTTTTGGTCCGCATCATTGAAAAAGTCATTGAAGCCGGAGCGACAACGGTCAACGTTCCAGATACGGTTGGATATGCGACACCACAGGAATATGGTGAGCTGTTCAGATTTTTGAAAGAAAATGTCCGTGGAGCAGACAAAGTTAAATTTTCCGCACACTGCCACGATGACTTGGGTATGGCAGTCGCCAACTCACTGGCGGCACTTCAAAACGGGGCAGATCAAATTGAATGTACAATCAACGGTATCGGTGAACGTGCAGGAAATGCTTCATTAGAAGAAATTGCAGTGGCGCTTCATATTCGGAAAGATTTTTATGGTGCTGAAACTGGCATCAATTTGAAAGAGATTAAGAGAACATCTCAATTGGTAAGCCGCTTAACAGGATTCTTGGTGCCTCCAAACAAAGCGGTTGTCGGTAAAAACGCCTTTGCCCATGAATCCGGTATTCACCAGGATGGCGTGTTGAAAAACAAACAAACATATGAAATTATTTCTCCTGAATTGGTGGGAGAAGGTGAAGTGCCGCTTGTGCTTGGAAAACACTCCGGCCGCGCCGCATTCCGCGATCGCGCTGAAAAAATGGGCTTCCAGCTTTCCGATGAGAAATTAAATAAAGCCTTCGAAGAATTCAAAAAGCTTGCAGACCGCAAGAAAGAAATTACGGAAGAAGACTTGATCACATTATTGACTGAACAATCCGTATCCATTGAAGACATTCCAAAATTTGCATTGAATAGTGTTCAAGTATCATATGGTACTGACAACATTCCGACTGCGACTGCATCCGTGACCACTCCTGAGGGAGAAACGAAAACTCTTGCAGCAACAGGAGCAGGCTCTGTGGAAGCAATCTTTAATACGTTGGAACAATTGGTGGATACGAAAGTGCATGTAATGGATTTCCAAGTAACATCCGTCAGCAAAGGACGGGATGCGTTGGCGGATGCGGTTGTTAAAATCAGTTACAATGATGTGACGACAACTGGCCGCGATTCTTCCCAAGACGTGCTTGAAGCAACTGCAAAAGCCTTTGTTGACGCCATTAACAGACATTTGATCCACGATAGTTTTGTTAAGAAACATATTGCCCAAATTTAAATGTTGTTAATCCATTTCGTGACGCCATCAAATATGCAAATGTTTGATGGCGTTTGTTAAAAATAGAAGCCATTTCAAAAAATTCTTTTATTCATCACTTCAAGGAAAGGTGTTTTTCACAATGGAAAAGAAAATTACGATACTTCCGGGTGACGGAATTGGTCCTGAAGTTGTTGCGGCGGCTGTTCGTGTACTTCAAGCAATCGGAAAACGGTATAAACATGAATTTCATTTAGCATATGCAGCGATTGGCGGTGCTGCCATCGATCAATTCAATACGCCACTTCCAGAAGAAACAATCGAAACATGCAGTCAAAGCGATGCGATTTTACTTGGAGCTGTCGGCGGTCCAAAATGGGATAACAACCCGCCTGAACTAAGACCTGAAAAAGGATTGTTGCAAATCCGCAAAACCTTTGATCTATTTGCGAACTTAAGACCGGTAAAATCTTTCCCAAGCCTATTGGATTCTTCACCATTGAAAAGAGAAGTTGCCGATAATGTGGATTTGTTGATTGTGCGCGAATTGACAGGCGGCATTTACTTCGGCGAGAAAAAACGCACCGAATCAGCAGCAAGCGATTTAAACATTTATACTCGTGAAGAAATCGAGCGCATTGTTGACAATGCATTCGAACTTGCAAAATTACGACGTGGAAGACTTTGTTCAGTGGATAAAGCGAATGTGCTTGAAACTTCCCGTTTATGGCGTGAAATCGTGGAAGAGAAAAAAGCTCAATACCCTGAAGTGGAAGTGGAACATAATTTAGTCGACTCTGTGGCAATGAAGCTTATCACAAATCCGAGCCATTATGATGTCATTGTGACAGATAATATGTTCGGAGATATTTTAAGTGATGAAGCATCTGTTATTACAGGTTCATTAGGGGTATTACCATCCGCTTCTATCCGTGGCGATTCTTTCGGTCTATACGAACCTGTCCATGGATCTGCCCCTGAAATCGCAGGTTTGGGCATTGCGAACCCGGCAGCTACGATTCTTTCAGTTGCCATGATGCTCCGTTACTCCTTCGGCATGAAAGAAGAAGCGGCGGAAATCGAACGGGCGGTGAATGCCGTATTTGAAGATGGTTACTTCACTAGAGACCTTGCGAAAGATAAAGACAGCGCATTGACTACAGATGAATGGACGGATAAAGTCATTGCGGAAATCGATACAAATTTTGTAGCTGATAGTATTATGGAATCATATATTTAAAGGTTGGTGGTAAAGATGGCGAAAAATATTATTGAAAAAGTTTGGGAATCACATGTGGTACATCGGGAAGAAGGGAAACCGGATTTACTCTATATCGATCTTCATTTAATTCATGAAGTAACATCTCCACAAGCCTTTGAAGGTTTAAGACTTGCTGGCCGGAAAGTCCGTCGTCCGGATCTTTGCTTCGCGACGATGGACCATAACGTTCCTACCAAAGATATTTTTACAATCAATGACCCGATTGCGAAAAAACAAATCAACACATTAGCGAAAAACTGTGAAGAGTTTGGCATTCAACTTGCAGATATCGGCCATCCGGATCAAGGGATTGTGCACGTGATTGGTCCGGAACTCGGCTTGACACAACCGGGCAAAACCATCGTTTGCGGTGACTCCCATACTTCCACACACGGTGCTTTTGGGGCATTGGCCTTTGGTATCGGTACTTCAGAAGTGGAACACGTCCTTTCCACACAAACATTATGGCAAAATAAACCGAAAACATTGGAAATTCGTGTAAATGGAAAACTGGGCTTCGGTGTGACAGCAAAAGACATCATTCTTGCCATTATTGCCAAATGGGGAGTCGGCTTAGGTACAGGTCATATTATTGAATTTACCGGTGAAGCAATCCGTAATCTTTCAATGGAAGAACGCATGACAATCTGTAATATGTCCATTGAAGCGGGTGCGAAAGCCGGTCTGATTTCTCCGGATGAAAAAACGGTTGAATTCTTACGTGGGCGTCGCTTTGCTCCAAAAGAAGAATTTGACAAAGCCGCTGAATATTGGTTGAGTTTGGCATCTGACCCAGGATGCACATATGACAAAGTGCTTGAAATCGATGCAAGTGAAATTGAACCATATGTCACTTGGGGAACAAATCCATCCATGGGTACAGGAATTACTGGACATGTGCCTACTGCGGATGATTATGAATCAGAAACGGACAAACAAGCGTTAAGAAAAGCCCTTGAATATATGGGATTGGAAGAAGGCCAGCCAATCACGTCCATTGAAATTCAGCACGTATTTATCGGTTCTTGTACGAACTCACGTTTATCCGATTTGCGCACAGCAGCACAAATTGTAAAAGGAAAGAAAGTGGCGCCAGGCGTTCGTGCGATCGTTGTTCCTGGATCCCATTCAGTTAAAAAAGCGGCGGAAGAAGAAGGTTTGGACAAAATCTTTATTGAAGCCGGTTTTGAATGGCGCAACTCCGGATGTTCCGCATGTCTTGGCATGAACGAAGACATCATTCCGGCTGGTGAACGTTGTGCTTCCACTTCCAACCGGAACTTTGAAGGCCGTCAAGGTGCCGGGGCACGCACACACTTAGTAAGCCCGGCAATGGCGGCGGCGGCAGCAATCGAAGGCCGCTTCGTCGATGTCCGAGAATATTTAAAACAAGAACAAGAAGCATAATGAAAGGGCGGGGGACAAATGGAGCCAATTAATGTTGTAAAAAGTGTCATAGCACCATTGGATCGAAAAAATGTTGATACAGACCAAATCATTTCAAAGGAATTCTTAAAACGGATCGAACGTACAGGTTTCGGAAAATATTTGTTCTATCACTGGCGTTATGATGAAAATGGAAACGAAATTCCTGACTTCGTTTTAAATAAACCGGAATATAAAGAAGCAAAAATTTTGGTGGCACAAGACAACTTTGGATGCGGTTCTTCCCGGGAACACGCGCCATGGGCCATTTTGGATTATGGATTTAGAGTGATTATCGCTCCTAGTTTTGCTGATATTTTCCATAACAACTGCTTCAAAAACGGAATTTTGCCTGTAAAATTAAAAGAAGAAGAAGTGGATGAAATCTTAGCAAAAGGTCTTCAAAAACCATATACGGTGGAAGTCAACTTATCCGAACAAACTGTCACTGGGGAAGATGGAGCGGTTTACCACTTTAATATTGATCCTTATTACAAAGAAATGTTGTTAAACGGTTGGGACGAAATTGCATTAACGTTTAAATATGAAGATGAAATTAAAGCATATGAAGAAAAACGGGTCGTATTTAAATAAGAAGAAAACGGAAGGGCGTCTACTGGCGCCCTTGAATTTTTATTCTGCGATTTTCATGTCATTAAAAAAGCGGTTCTCTCATAACGAGAGGCCGCCAATATAGTATTTGCAGGCAATACAAACCGATGACAATGATTACAAAACAACCAATGCATGAGAGCCTAATTGTTCATATGCCCGGAAAAAGGTTTTCTCATCAATTTTTTCAATGCCTGTCAACGGATTCATAATGGTCACTTTTCCGTTTCCGTAACCAGTCATCACGACCGCATGCAGATTTTTATATATACCATGTTTTTTATTTGTTCCTTCAATCACCCAATAACCGGATTTGCGGGGTTCCTTCCAATCGATTGTGACCCAGGTCAAAACCGGCACTCCGGATTTTACATAATCGATCAGTTCCTCTTTTGTTGCGCCTGTAATATCCAACGCGCGAAATTCGGCGTTCTCATCCTCTAAAATTTGGTTGGCCACATCGACCAATGGCGGTGCATACACGTAATATCCGCCATCCTTCTCTTTCGGACTTCCCGCATAAGCTTTATTTGGATCCGGTCCGTACATGACACCTTTTTTTGTATATACCTTTCCTTTAGGCAATACTTCATTCATTTTGATTTTATCCATTTTAAGACCATAATAATTTAAAATGGCAGTCAATGAAGTGATTTCACAACCGTTCGGCAACTCCGGATTTTGCAAGACAACAGGAACCTTCAAGCTGTCTTGTGGAGAGGCGTTAAATGTTTGAATTTGCACCACCGGTTTTTCGGGCATAAATACGACGGTTTCCCTGGATTGTTCCATCCATTCTCCCTGATCGGATATTCGATAAATGACAATATCATAAGGCTGTTCCGGTTGAACTTGATCAAAATAAACCATGCCTTCCTGATCAACGATTCCACGATCAATTTCTTGCTTCGTTTCAAAATCAAGCAGCACAACCCCCAGATTAGGCACACCTTGTTGGCTGGAAAATTCCACTGCTTGCACAGTCAGAACTTCCGACGGTTTCGTGGAAAGTTGCATTGGGCTGTATTGTTGTCTGCTCGAAAATTTCAATTCCTGGCTTTCCATCGATGGCGAACAACCGGCCAATAACATGATGGAAATGCCGACTGTTAATAGGGGATATTTTTTCATTTCATATTGCCACTCCCAACCCTTGATCAAAATGCATGCAGTAGTCTAGTCTAAATGTTTTATCCAAACCGAGAAATGAAACGCATCTGAAAAACTTTATCTTATTGTTGCATCTATCAATAAAAAAATACGGTTTTTTTTCATTTTCCATAAACTGAATTAGGATGTAACGACTAATTTTTCGGAAAATTCATAAGTAACTGGACTTATTTTAAATTAGAAACCATTAACATAACAAGAAACTATATATAATTATACTATATAAAAGAAAAAGGGATGGATTCGATGAAAGAAGAAAACATAACGGGAATGGTTGAAAAATTAAAAGTCCTTTCTTCCATCTTAGAAAAAAATTCATACATAAAAGATACTTCCTTCAAACTGGACCAGCTCATTGAAGATGCCCAATCACCCTATAGGATTTTATTCATAGGCAGTGAGATTGAAGGAAAAAACACCTTGATTAATGCGCTTGTTGAAAGAAATTTGTTGCCGGAAAAAAATGAACCCCATGTCAATATTTTTATCCGATACGGCCAAAAAGAGTGTATACGTGCGATTCTAGTTGATGGCACAGCCGCTTATTTTGGGATGGAGCATCTTTATTTATTCACAGATAAAAATACATATATCGGACAGTTTCTAAAAACATACATAAAGTATATTGAAATTTATCTTCGATGCGATTTGTTGAAAAACGTGATCTTGATGAACACCATTTCTATGGAAAAAGGGGAAATCAACATTTCCGATGCGCTATTGCAACGGACGGATGAAGTGTTTTGGGTCTTGGGCAACCATTGCAATGTCGCTGATCGAGAAATAAGTGTTATCAAGAAAATATATCGGCAAGGATACCGGACTTATTTAATTATCAACACGGATCAATATAATGAACAGAAGATGGCACGTTTCCTCCATTATTTGCAAAAGGGGTGCGGCCATATGATCGAAGAGTTTGTCGGCGTTTCGGCCAAACAGGCAATGGAAGCAAAAAAATCCCATCAAATCCAACTTTTCATCGACAGCCGGATCCACCGGTTAGTGGATAAAATCAACCATATCGCCAATAAAAAAGATAAACGGGAAAGAAATATTGCTCTCCGATTTAAGCAATGGATGGTTTTGCTTGAAAGGGAAGTGCATGGAATCAAAGAAAGGGAACCATTCATGTCCATGCGGGACCGATTGGAAAAATATTTGAATGGTGGGCATTCGATAGAGCAGTCCATTGTTGAAAAAAATTTAAAGATATTATCGGATTATGAAAAAGAATACGCCCACGTCAGCCAGGTTTTACAGGAGGTACAAACCCTGTACCAGTTGCTCAAAGTGATTGAATATGAAAAGTTTTTAATGAATGACAGTGTGGAACTGTTTGTCGCCCTTGCGCTAAAATATCATGAAAAGGTTCGGGAATACCGCAGCCTTCATAGTGAGTATATGATGGAATATCAATATTACGAAAAACTTGAAAAAAAATTTGTCCGCAATAAAATGTTGAAACCGCTCTTTCAAGATCAATCCAATGAAGCGGAAATGTTATTGAAAAAAGCGGAAAAGTTGAATCGGCTTCAGAGAAAATGCAAAGAAACTTATAATGCCATAAAAAGAATCGAATTTGATTTATTGAACGACTTATATACCGTGCAAACGATGATCAACGAACTGGCGGAACAGCAGCTGGAGAAAATCGTCAATAAGGCACGGCACTTGAAAGATATACATAATAAGGAACGGATGAACATTGAAAAATATATTAATAAATTGAAGGAATTTGAATGTCTCAAGGAGATGCAGGAATATTTGGGGCAAGATTTGAAAGCATTTATTGAAAGGGAACAACTGGCATTTACTAATGATGAAATGGTACATATTCTTTCGGCCATTGATCAGATTTCAGCATCCGATCTGTTCGGGGATATGGATGTATTCAATCATTTAACGGCCGATTCAATGGCTCAACATTTTACAATGGCTGTGGATTTTAAGGAAAAATACCCTTTCTCTCCGTTAGTCTTGACGGAAACGGATATCATCTCTGATATACCGCCAATCCCCGCTCCTGTCGAAATACAGCAAATACTGGAAGAACAAAAAACCCAATAAAAAGAGGGATGGAGCTTTCCATCCCTTTATTATTACTTCATTGCGGCACCACTGACGAATGCGGTGTTTGGATAATACATATTTTTTACGAGTACATTAGGTCCCAGGCATTTCACAGCAGGGCAATGACAATTCAATGATTTGGCCAAATCCGTTTCAAGCCACTTATCAAATATTTCGGTTAACGAATCCGTTTGAATATTTCCGAGGGGAGGAGTGTCGCCAAAATCCGTGACAATGACATCGCCGGTAAAAATATTGATATTCAGGCGGGATCGTCCATCCGGGTCGTTCCGCACTGTCACATTTTTCGCTTCTCTCAACCGTTTTAATATTGCTTGATCTTCTTCCTTCGTACTGCAAGGGTAAAAAGGAAGAGTGCCAAACAACATCCACGTATTTTCATCACGGATGTCAAGCAAGTGGTGAATGGTCTCCCTGATTTCATCCAAAGAAAGGCTTGTTGTGTCTGTTAAGGATTGGGCGAAATCAGATGGGTACATTGGATGGATTTCATGACGTTTGCACTTCATTTCATGGACCACTTGGTGATGGATATGATCGATATATGGAACGGTTTTTTTATTCAGCATAGTTTCAGCCGAAACCATTACCCCTGCTTCACTCAACGCCCTCGAGTTTTCAATCATCCGTTCAAACAATTTGGCCCTCTGGTCGTAACTCGGTTTTCGATCCATCATGGCAAAACCGGTTTCCACAAATTCATCAATCGTTCCCCAGTTATGGGAAATATGAAGAACATCGATGTAAGGAGCAATTTCCAAATATCTATCCAAGTCAAGGGTCAAGTTGGAATTGATCTGTGTGCGGATGCCCCGTTCATGTGCATATTGCAATATCGGTTTCACATAATTTTGTATGGATTTTTTGCTGAGCATCGGTTCCCCGCCGGTAATGCTCAAAGATCTCAACGTTGGAATTTCATCCAATCTTCTTAAAAGCAGATCGAGGGGCAACGCATCGGGATCTTTCGTTTGCAAAGTGTACCCTACTGCACAATGGGCGCACCGCATGTTGCATAAATAAGTAGTGGTAAATTCTATATTGGATAATACAAGTTTTCCGTATTGCTCAACATCTAAATAACTTTCCCAAGGATCATAATTAGGCGTAATTTTTTCTAAAGTCGTCATAGTTTTCGAATCTCTTCCTTTCCAACTCCTTATTTTCTCATAGATTTCAAGTTTCGGAAACAAAAATTGCGCCATTTAGAACATTTTTCACAAATTATAAAAAAACGACTCCATTTATAAAAAAGCAGTTCCATCAATAATCGGAATTATTGATGGAACTGTTGTTTTCACTGTAATAGACGTCGCCGTATTTATTTTCAACGATGGTATTGACGATTTCGATCTTGGAATTGTTCAATGCCTGCACATTATAACGATATTGGTCATTTCGGATGATGCTGTTTTCGACATAGACTTTTGACTGGTTTTGGGCGTGCAAGTCGGAATGTTTTCCATCGGTCAACTGCACACTTAAAAGCTCCAGGCTGGACTCATGATCGATCCAAATTTGCGCTTGTAAATGTTTTGAAATGAAGCTTTCCTGGATAAACACTTCACTATGGTTTTGAATAAACAAGGCATTTCGTTTTCCTTTGTAAATCTCTGAATTATTCAAAATGACGGAGCTGTCGTTTACCACTATTTGGGCAAGTTCATGGTGATGGATCTGGCTATGATAAAGGGATAAATGGGAATTCTTCAGCACTTTAATTCCATAAGATTTCCCGTTATAAATTTTGCAATGTTCAAAATTCGCTGTTGAATGTTCCGTAATCTCTATTTGAATATTCATGCTGTCATGAAACCTGGAATGCACCGCATGGATTTCACACCGATGCAATAGGAATATGCTTTTTCCATGGTGAAAATCCGAATTGCTGATATGAATTTTTACTTTTGTTTTGCTTGCCAGATGCGGCATATGGTTGCCAAAAAAGCGGCAAGCCTCCACTTCCACTTCCGAATGATTGATCGCCAAGATTCCATTCCCGTTGTTTTCAGAAATATCGCAGCGATAAACCCTCAACACACCGCGATCCACATTGAATGCGGAATTGTTGTTTTGAATGACTTGGCATTCCAAAAGCATACACTCCGATTTTCTCTCTACACCTATTCCGACATGCCGGCCGTTTATGATTGAGCTTTCTTTCATTGAACACTGGGATTTGTCGGTAATTACCACTTGGGTGGATAAATGGTCTTTAATCATTGTCTTGCTGCAATTCACAATGGATTCTTTGTTGATGACCAGGCCGTTATCATACCCGGAATGGATTTCACAATGTTCGAGATGAAGGAGAGATTTTTTGGATGCTTGAACATTGCTCTTTTGATGGCTGGAAATTTCGCATTGGGATAACAATCCTTCTCCTTCCTGCAAAACGACGCCCGATTCATTGCCGCATTGTATAAGGCATTGTTTTCCGTTGAGCCTGCTTTTGTCTATGACCAGTTGAGTGGAAACATGGGAAAATAACACCGTTGAATGCAAATTTACTTCCGATTCATTTTTTGCCACAATTCCAAATCCATCGCTTCGTTCGATAAAGCTTTGGAAATCGAAGTATGTTGAATTTTCCGCAAAAATTTGTGTGTCCTCATGTCGGGTGAAATGGCTTTTTTTCGTTTGTGCGAAAGATTGATCCGTTATCCAAAGTCCTTTCAAAGCATTGGAACATTCGCACGATTCCAAAAAAGCTTTCGAGTTTTTTACGAAAAGATGCATTTTTCCGTTATGGTGAAAGTTGCAATGGGTGAATACGCCATTGCTATTGTTTAATAGGGCAACAGCCACTTCCTTCGCTTTTTGGAAATTGCTGTGAACGGCTTTAATATATCCGCCATTTACTGTAATCAGCACATTGGTATTTTTTTTGATGGTGCAGTTTTCAAAAACCGCTTCACCTTCAATGTATAGATGGGCAGTAGGTGAAATGGTGAGATTTTGAAAAGTTGCACGAATGTTTTTCGGGATGACGAACATTCCTTCGATGACCGTTTGACCGCTTTCATCCCCAACGATCGTGACATCTTTATCTATTTGGAAGGATTCCTTATATTTTTTTGGATACAGCCGGATCACATCGCCATTATCCGCCTTCGCCAAGGAACCTTTGATTGTATTCAGTTTTGAGAAAAACAAGTTGTATAGTGAACGAAACATGTTACCCCTCCTAAACACATACGTACAACTATTCTCACTAAAAAAATGGAATTCTATTCCTTTTTTGATGAAAAGGAGTCAAAAATGGTGTAGTGAAAAGGGGGTTTTCGTTAAAATGATATGTATTGAGTCCGAACGCTCGAATGAAAGGAGTCAATGGCCATTTTTTGCATTCATTAAGAAGAGAAATCGGGGTTTTTTGTGGGAAGTGAAGTAAATATTGATGGGATTTGCTAAATCGAATTTGTTTCATTTTATGAAAAGGAAAAATAGTATATTATAGTTTTTTTAAAGTATGAACGTGTTGAAAGGGGGAGAGGTCGAATGAAAACCAGCATGACAAGAATATTGATTTTTGCGGCAATGGTCATCGTGCTTGCTTTTGCATTCCGGGAATTTACGGTACATTTTTCAGGGGACGGGTTTGACACGCCTGAAGAAGCACTGCCAAAAGATGCGGACTATGAATGGATAGAAGGACCGAAAAGCGAAAAGGAACATCGATATTTCTTTTTATCGAATGGAAACTATTTCGGCACCGGCGTTGTGAAGAAAAATTTCAAAGGTTGGACAAGCGGAGACGGCGCCTATGCGAAGTTGCCGGATTCTTTGGAGGAAAATAAAATCACTTCAGCTTATTCAGACGGAGTAATTCTTTTTGGATTAATTAAAAGAACCGGGGAAGCGGAAGTTGAAGTCAATGGCGAAAAAGCTTCTTTTATTGAAATGTCCGGCTTACCTGAGAGCACCCTCGAGTTGTATGGCGTCAAAGGATATTCCATTTGGTATGTTGGGTTGGAAAAACTGGATGATCAAGAGCATTTTCAAATCAACGTCAAGGATCGAAAAGGGGAAATCCTGAGTGAATTGACGATCTAATAATCCATTCGAAAAAGGGAATAATTATTCATAAAAGTCTCTTTAATTTTTTTGTGCTTAAGTATAAACTATAAGTGAGATTATCCAAAATATTCATTTTTCATCACATCATTGAAATGATGAATTTTTTGGAATAAAATTGTATTGGTCATCGAGTTCATAAAAATCTCTAATGACAAAACATAATTTTAATGTAATTTACTTATGAAGATAAGTGAGTTATGATTGGTCATGGAGAAAAGAACTAGGAAGCCTTTTCAAAATTAATATAGGGGGATTACATATGACAAAGAGCAACTTACACAACAGTCGCGCTTCTTTTGAACTGAACGGTAAAACTTACTATTATTACCGTTTGGCTGCATTAAAAGAAGCAGGCATTGCAGACGTATCACGCCTACCTTATTCCATCAAAGTTTTATTAGAATCTGTTTTACGTCAATATGATAACTATGTAATCAAAGAAGAACACGTAGACAACTTGGCAAAATGGGCAGAAGGAGCAGATCCTGAAGGTGAAGTTCCATTCAAACCTTCCCGCGTAGTTCTACAAGACTTCACAGGTGTTCCTGTAGTTGTAGACTTAGCTTCTTTACGTTCTGCCATGAAAGAACTTGGCGGAGACCCAGCAAAAATCAATCCAGAAATTCCGGTTGACCTTGTAATCGACCACTCTGTTCAAGTAGACAAATACGGTACTCCTGAAGCTTTACAAGCGAACATGGATTTAGAATTTGAACGCAACGCAGAACGTTACAAATTCTTAAAATGGGCTCAAACTGCATTCGATAACTTCCGTGCGGTTCCACCTGCAACAGGTATCGTTCACCAAGTAAACTTGGAATACTTAGCGCCAGTAATTCACGTTAAACCAAACGAAGACGGCACTTTTGAAGCTTATCCGGATTCAGTGGTTGGTACTGACTCCCATACTACAATGATCAACGGTCTTGGCGTACTTGGTTGGGGTGTTGGTGGTATCGAAGCGGAAGCTGGTATGCTTGGACAACCATCTTACTTCACAATTCCGGAAGTTATCGGTGTAAGATTAACTGGTAAACTTCCAAACGGTGCAACTGCAACTGACTTGGCGTTGAAAGTAACTCAAGTATTACGTAAACGCGGTGTAGTTGGTAAATTCGTTGAATTCTTCGGTCCTGGCGTAGCGACATTGCCACTTGCCGACCGTGCGACAATTTCCAACATGGCACCAGAATACGGCGCAACTTGCGGTTACTTTGCAATCGACAACGAAACACTTAACTACTTGCGTCTAACTGGCCGTGATGAAGAACATGTACAAGTAATTGAAAAATACTTGAAAGAAAACGATATGTTCTTCGATCCAAACTTCGAGCCAGTTTACACTGATGTACTTGAAATCAAATTGGACGAAATCGAACCAAACCTTTCTGGTCCAAAACGTCCACAAGACTTGATTCCACTTTCAGAAATGAAAAAACGCTACCGTGAAGCAGTAGTTGCTCCAATGGGCGTACAAGGTTTCGGTTTAACTGAAGATGAATTCAGCAAAACTTCAACAATCAAATTTGCTGATGGCGAAGAATTAGAAATGCCTACAGGTGCTGTAGCAATCGCTGCGATCACTTCTTGTACAAACACATCCAACCCATACGTATTGATCGCTGCTGGTCTTGTTGCGAAAAAAGCGGTTGAACTTGGCATTAAACCACCAAGATGGGTGAAAACTTCATTAGCACCTGGTTCCAAAGTTGTTACAGGTTACTTAAAAGATTCAGGTCTACAAGATTACTTAGACCAAATCGGATTCAACACAGTAGGTTACGGTTGTACAACATGTATCGGTAACTCCGGTCCATTGCTTCCAGAAATCGAAGAAGCGATCAAAGCAAAAGACTTGTTCGTAACTTCTGTACTTTCCGGTAACCGTAACTTCGAAGGCCGTGTTCACCCACTTGTAAAAGCGAACTACTTGGCATCACCACCATTAGTAGTGGCTTATGCTTTAGCTGGTACAGTGGATATCGACCTACAAAAAGATCCAATCGCGAAAGATAAAAACGGTAACGACGTATTCTTCAATGACATTTGGCCATCAACTGAAGAAGTTTACGCGATCTTAAATAAAGTTGTTACACCTGAATTGTTCAAAAAAGAATACGAAACAGTATTCACTGCAAACGAAAAATGGAATGCAATTGAAACATCAACTGAATCTTTATACACATTTGATGAAAATTCAACTTACATTCAAAACCCACCATTCTTCCAAGGTCTTTCTAAAGAGCCAGCTCCAATTCAAGAGCTTAAAGGCTTGCGCGTAATTGCGAAGTTTGGTGACTCTATTACAACTGACCACATTTCACCAGCTGGTGCAATCGGTAAAGATACACCTGCAGGTAAATACCTACAAGAAAAAGGTGTAGCAATCCGCGACTTCAACTCTTACGGTTCTCGCCGTGGTAACCATGAAGTCATGATGCGTGGTACATTCGCAAACATCCGTATCCGCAACCAAGTTGCACCTGGTACAGAAGGTGGATTCACTACTTACTGGCCAACTGGTGAAGTAATGTACATTTACGATGCAGCTATGAAATACCAAGAGCAAGGTACAGGTCTTGTAGTACTTGCTGGTAACGACTACGGTATGGGATCCAGCCGTGACTGGGCTGCAAAAGGTACTTACTTATTAGGTATCAAAACAGTTATCGCACAAAGCTATGAACGTATCCACCGTTCTAACCTAGTGATGATGGGTGTTCTACCACTTCAATTCATGCCTGGTGAAAACGCAGAAACTTTAGGATTAAAAGGTGACGAAACAATTTCTGTTAACTTGACAGACGATGTAAAACCACGCGATGTTCTAACAGTTACTGCAGTATCTCCAGAAGGTAAAGTAACTGAGTTCAAAGCGTTGGCTCGTTTCGACTCTGAAGTGGAAGTGGATTACTACCGTCATGGCGGTATCCTACAAATGGTATTAAGAAACAAATTGGCTGGAAAATAATTTCTGGCAGTATGAAAGCAGGTTGATTTGATCAACCTGCTTTTTTTGGTGCGCCTGGCATGGGTGTAATNAAACTTTGGCTGAAGCTAAGGTTTATTTGAGTATGGACATTTTTCAGTGTCAAATGTCCAATTGGATTACTTCTTTACCTCGTTATATCAAGGACTGTCTTCATATTTCTGTGTGCGAAAGTTGAGTTTATAATTAAACATTCGGAAAAATCATTCCAAAAATGTCCATTTATTACGGAGGTGAAATATGTCCTTAAATACAGATTTCTCTACTGCTATTGTTATTTGTATTATTACTGGTTTATTATTCATTCTTGTTGGTTGGCTTATTTGGAGAAAAAAGAAATTGAAATTAATTGCCGGGTATGATGAAAAACAATATAAAGGAGATAAGAATAAATTAGCAAGAGTGATGGGAATATATTCGATTACTCTTGGGATTATTATAATAATTTTCCCTTTTCTAATGGAATATCTGGGTGACTGGTCTTCATGGATATTAATTGGAATCATTGTGCTTTTAACGTTTTTCACTTTAATTAGAGTCTATTTTTAAATGAATACAAAATATGAAATAAGGTGAATTAATTATGTCTAAAATTATTGTCCTTTATGATAGTTGGTGTCCTCTCTGTGTGAGTATGAAAGAAAATATACAACGTCTTAATTGGTTACGTCTTATTGAATTCCAAACCATACGTGATGATTCAAGAATAATAAACATTCCCATACAGAAATTAGAAAAAGAAATGCATTGTATAAATATTAATAATGGAAAGATTGCAACTGGAATTGATGCAATTGCTTCAATCATCGCTAGAATTCCCTTGCTGACCATCTTTTACATTCCAATTAAATTATCAAGTTATTTCGGATTCGGTCATTATGTTTATAATTATATAGCAAGCACAAGAAAAATTGTACCAATAGGCAATTGCTCAGAAGAAACTTGTGATATTAAAAACATTTAAGTAACTCAACTTTCGCAGTCCAAAATCTTGTTTAAATGCTTGATGTAAATGGGTTTTGGAAGTACAAAATTATCATTTGACATTTTTTAAAACATAAAGAAAGACACCTATTCTTTTGGTAAAATATTGG
>NZ_JBHSNQ010000034.1:0-11566 GCF_042655065.1 Ureibacillus suwonensis | reverse complement strand
GTAGATACTTAAATTTTATCAGAAGATGTCCTTATTTTTATTGAAAAAATGAAGAACAGCCCATGAAATTTCATTCCAACATTTCATGGGCTGTTTCCATTTTAGAGGAGGGTTTTGTCCCAGCCTCCCTATTTCTTCAAAGTCCCGCTGACTCCTTAATCCTATTCCACTTCCCCTTCCCAGGCGCTCATGCCGCCCAACATATTGGTAGCATCAAATCCATTTCGATCCAACAGCTCTGTCGCTTGGGCGCTGCGGCCGCCTGCCAAACACACCACAATATATGGTTTGTCTTTGGAAAGTTCATTCATTCTTATTGGAAGCAATCCTAATGGAATATTGACGGCTCCCGGAATATGCCCTCCTTGATATTCATACACTTCACGGACATCGATAATATTCAATGTCTCTCCCGCTTCCAAACGTTGCTGAACTTCTTTCGGTGTAATTTCTTTCATTTAAAAATCCTCCTCCATCATTCATCTCCATGCATTCATGCCGCCACGGACATTTGTGACGCGCTCATACCCCAACTTTTTTAATTGCTTGCAGGCTTGACCGCTTCTCATGCCACTTTGGCAAATGACAATGATTTCTTTATCTTTGGGAAGTTTAGAAAAGTCCGATCCCAAAGGCAAATTTTGAAATTGCGGAATATGTTTTGCTCTGTATTCCGCCGGTGTCCTTACATCAATAAATATTTTGTCCTTATCCTGCAGAATATTTTTCAATTCGTGTGCGGAAATGGTGTTCACATTCGCCGGCTTCAAGCGCCATATAATGAATGCGGCAACAATCGCAATGAGAATCCACTCCATATTCTCACCTCCAAACAAATACCTATATAGGTATATTTCGATTTATAAATAAATAGCTGCGTAAACAGCTATTGGAACTAACGGCTTTTGACAATTAAATTAATCGCTTCTTGCACCAATTCATCCATATCTTCCGCTTTGCTTTTATTCATGCATTCAATCAAGTTGTTGCTCACAATCACGCCGATGGTACGGTCCACTGCGGAACGGACGGCGCTAAGCTGAGTGACGACCTCTTTACAGTCTTTCCCTTCTTCCATCATGCGCAGAATCCCGCGTATTTGTCCTTCAATACGCTTCACACGGTTTATTGTCTTCGTATCGTATTTCAATGAGGCATCCCTACTTTCTATGACTTTGATTTCTACCAACAGTTTATACCCTATTAGGTATAAAGTCAACTTATAATAAAAACCAAGAAAATGTTTTTTCAACATTTCTTGGTTTTGTTAGAACGTCCTGCAATCCGCACGTCGCCTTTTATTGTATTGATACTCCCCGACTGTCCTGGCGATCATCCAGATGAAAGATTGCATCGGCAATGATTTTAAAAATCGTACTGATCGAAATTTCTGATGCCGTGCGCCTCCATTGCTTGCCCCAACTCTTCGTTGACCAATTTTTTATACTGTTCCTGTCCATTGATGGAAAACCACAGATAAAAATTAATGATGAATCTTTTCAATTCCAATGGGTTGCTCGGCTCCCCGCCGGATGCGGATTTCCCATACTCCTGTATCATTGTTTTAAGGGCTTCAAATGGCGCGTTTTGCACTGTTTTCGGTGCCTGTTTTGGATAATTGAACATGACGGTTTTTCCAAGATATCCGGACTTTGAATATTTGCCCAAAATCGTAAGGATGTCGTAGCTTAATTGGTAATTTGTAATATACGCTTCGTATTTTTTCTTTCCTATCTCTTCTTTTGGAATTTCCGGATTTGTGTAAACATCCAGATCAATTCCCAATTGGCGCAAAGAATCTTTATTAAAAAGCGGAACAGAGTTGAATGTCACCGTTCTTTGATAATGTTCGAATACGGCTTTTTGAATGGCTTTCGCTGTTTTAGATGAAAGGAATTGATTTTTCGCTAATGAATCATTGATCAAATGATAGGAAATCACTTGTGCGTTAAATCCGCCCAATGAATGGCCCGTCACGTAAATATCGCTGTACAAATTGTTGGCGATCGCTTTTCTTGCCAACGCCAACGCATGATCCAACTGAGGAATATCGCCAGTCAAAAGTACGTCCAGATTATTTATGATTCCCGCCAAATCGGCTGCACCGCGTTCTGCTATTACGATGTCATTGGAATAGGAATTGCGGAACACAACCCCGCTATGTCCGCTAATTGCGTCTGTTTCAAACCCAATGATCTCCCAATTTTTCACTAAATAAGCTTTCTGTTTCAAACGGATGGCATTCTGTATGGATTCTTTCGAAAGCGGTATTGGCGGAACATCCTTATTGGAGAAGTCGAACAAACCTTGCGCCTGTTCCGTGGAATTTGACATACCGGCAACATCCAAATAGGCCAAATCCGAAAATACCGCCAAGGCTTCATCCGTCACATTATAAACCAATCTTTCAGCCGGTTTTTCATCGGCATCTGAAATCCCATCTCCATCGGAATCTTTTTTATTCGGATCTGAAATGAGCACCGCATATTCCTTGTCTTGTTCGAATTTGATTTCATCTCCATCCAAGATTCCGTCCTGATCTGTATCTGGGTTATTTGGATCCGTTTTAATGAGGCTGCCCGTTCCGATGATCAACCCGTTCGTTTCATAATAGTCGGGAATGCCGTCACGATCGGAATCTTTTGTGAACAGCTCGGAATCTTCTGCAGCGGCTATTGTTTTTGATCCCGCTTGATCAACATCTGCCGGGACAACGGACAGTGAAGAGGTAAAGTGGATTGGGTTATCCAGATCACCTGATGAACGGGCCCGTTCCTTGTTTGACATGCCGGGCGCTTCTTTCCAAGCCTGATCCCATACAGTGCCATCAATCAACACATAAACGCCGAAACGGTCCACCGCCGCTTCAACGGTATTGGTTTGCGGATCACGCATTTGGTTTGGCACCTTTTCTAAAGCCTGTTTTTTCTCGTTATAGTAAAAAATGGCCGGTTGGAAATCATTGTTTGAAACGGAATTGCCATAATGGAATTTTATTTTGGCAGAATCAAAATCAGTGACGGTGTTGAAAGAATATGCGTTGCCGATCAGGCCGGGAATGCTGTCATTTAAGAGTGGATGGGCGGTTGAAATCGGTTGGATTTCCGTAAAAAATGCATCTTTCGCCCTGCTTTTCATCGTGACAGTCGGATAGGCCGGTTCACCTTTCAAATAGGCTGGAGCCGCTGTTTCCCATTGGATCACTTCATCCCCATCAAGAATCCCGTCTCCATCAGTATCCCGATTGCGGGGATTGAAATTGAATCTGCCTTCCTCCGAATCCAACAAACCATCACGGTCCGTATCATCGGCCAATGGGTTTGTACCGTTTGCGACTTCTTGTCCATCAGGCAGAGAGTCTCCATCGGTATCTTTCAAATAAGGGGATGTCCCTATCGCCAATTCCTGCAAATTCGAAAGTCCATCCGAATCTGCATCCTCATCTCCATCCTTTATTCCATCGCCATCTGTATCCGCCATTGTCGGAGAATACACATTGCTCACATACTCAAAATAGTCATCCAACCCGTCCCCGTCAGTGTCTTTCTTTTTGGGATCCGTCAGCAAAATCAATTCTTCCCGGTCCGTTAAACCATCACCATCTGTATCTGCATTGCTCAATATTTTATCCTTGTTTTTCAAAAAACGGCTCAGGATTAAGGCTAAATGTGCCCTCGATATTTTATTGTTCGGTTTAAAGGTTTTGTCTTCATACCCTGTAATAATTCCATGGGAAGCTAAAATATGGACGTATTTTGAATACCAATCTTTGTCATCAACATCTTTGAATGATACTTTTTTCTTTTCGTTCAATGGAATTTTATAGGTTTCGACCAACATTTTTGCCAATTGCGCACGGGTCAAATTGCCCGAAACATCAAAAGTGCCATCCGGTTTCCCCGAAACAATGCCCAATGCGGTTGCTAAAGCAATCTCTTCGTAACCGTAGTCCCCTTTTTTCACATCTTTATATTGAACGTCGGGAATATTCGTCACATCCGGTTTTATTTCCCGCAGTAGAATGTTGATTGCTTGGTATCTTGTAATCGGATTGTTGGGTTTGAATGTTCCGTCAGGGTAGCCTTTGATTAATCCTTTTTCAGCTAAAAAATTGATGTCTTCTTTATACAGTTGAACATCTTTAAATTTGGCGCTTTCTGAAGCAACGTTGTTTTCCGCGTAAACTGCCGGCGTAATTGTAGAAGCGATTAAGACCGCGCTTGCTATGGCCCCTATTTTTTTCATTCTTAATCTCCCCCTTTTGTGTTTCATGAACGATCCGCCACTTTCCATCCAGTGGTTTGATTGAAGTGAAGTACATCACTTCCACAGACCGGAAGTTGACTGAATTCCTCTCGCCAGGAGTTTTGTTTTTATACTAACACTCCGAAACAACAGGTGGGAGATTTTTTCAATAATTTTCCTAAATAATTTCTGAATTTTTCAAAACATATTCTATTTCCTTTAATAAGCAGATTCGCTTTTGTGAGAAAGCCCTTAGATCATCTTCGAATCAACAATAACAACCCGGACATGATGATGGAAAACTGAACGGATTGCAGCGGTTCCCGATCATAGATAAAAAAGAACGCAAGTATAAATAATAGAATGAAATAGATACATGCTTGTCTCATTTCATTTGCAGCCCCTTCGCCTTTCTTATCCCTATCCTATTTCAAAGGGGGCAAGCTTATGAATTGAAATCAGGCTCCCGGGACGGCCAGAGGAAAATTTGCATACTCAACATACTTCGGTGTCCGATCCAAATGGGTTTCATAAAGAACGACTTCCGTCACGTTGAAGGAGAAAGTATTTCCGTTTTCCTCACGAATCTGCATCAATGTTTTTATGTCAAAAGCATCCCCGCTATTCCATTTTCTCGCCAATGTGATATGCGGGCGGAAAGGTTTTTTATCCAATTGAAATCCCGTCTCCACACATTGCTGATAAACCTCTTTTTGAATGGAAAAGAGCTGTTCTGAAGATTCCACATCCGCCCAAAAAATGCGGGGAGCTTTTTGTGGACCGAAAACGCCGATGGAATTCAATGTTAATGTGAATGAAACTTCCTTTTCCAAAATGGGCTTCACTTTCTCTATCGCTTGCTCCAGCTTCTCCTTTTCAGCAAACCCCAAAAAAGCCAGAGTTATATGGTAATCTTCCGGATGAACCCAGCGTGCAAATGGAAAATCCCCTTTTCTCGCTTGAATCCACTCATATAAAAATTCTTTCGCTTCTTTCGGCAATTTCACTGCAAAAAAATAATGGTGCTTTGACAACGCAATCCCCCGTTCCTCTTGAATGAACTCATTATAGTATTTACCCCTCCAACAATTTTAAACCAATTGTCGCCACAAGAATGGCAAAAATGCACAATATTCTCTTCCAATTTCCTGATTCATTGTAAAAGATTATACCTACCAGGGTACCCCCCACAACACCGATTCCCGTCCAAACGGCATAGGCGGTTCCCATCGGAATCGTTTGCATGGCATATTGCAATAAAACCAAGCTCCCTCCAAAACTTCCGATGAATAACGCAATCGGCTGCCAGCTGCGGCGGACGGCAAATTGATTCATCGACGCAACTACCAATGTTTCAAATAAACCGGCAAGTATAAGCGCCCCCCATGCCATCACTCTTCATCCCCCTTTCCGGCATCTTCATCCGTCAAAAGCTGCAACCCAACAACCCCTGCAATAATGAACAAAATGAAGCATATCTTTAACAGATGAAAAGGCTCTCCAAAGAATACAATATCGCTAATGACCGCCCCTAAGCTTCCTAATCCGACAAAAACCGAATAGACCGTTCCTGCGGGCAAAAATTGAGATGCCCGGATCAATAAGTAATTGCTCAAGAAAATCGCGCAGACTGTTCCAGCCCATTCAAGGAAACGATCCGCATGGGCAAGGCCGATCACCCACAGCACTTCAAATAATGCGGCAACATAAACGGTCATCCAATGTTTGTTCATTTCCATTCCTCCAATAAAAAAAGCCTAAAGAGATAGATTTATCTCCCAGGCTTTTATCCTTCCGTGTACGCAAATGCGCCGTTTTCTCTCGGACCAGTCCTGCAATGCAGCGGAACCCTAGAAAACGTTTCCCGTGTTCGGTTGTATATCATTTTGCCATATAGGCAAGAAAGATTCAATGGTAAGCGATTTAATCAGGTTCAGTGAACGGATCATTTGAAATTATAGTCAGTGACGATTTTGTCCCGGCCAGTGGTCACATCTATGAAGTATTCATATAAAGAAATGCCCAAGAAGGAACCGGAAACGTTGTAGACATTTGTAAATCCTAAGTTTTGCAACATTTTCACCGCATTGTAACTCCGCTGACCGGAACGGCAATGCAAGTATACCGGCTTGTCGCGGGGAATTTCATCGACCCGCTCCCGCAATTCGCTCAATGGGATGTTGATGGCATTCACCAAATGCCCCCGTTCAAATTCGTTCTTCTCACGGACATCAATGAAGGTTGCCCCTTGCTCCACCAAGCCGCGCACTTCGGAAACGTGCACTTGTTTATAATCATCGTGTAAGATGTTCAGTCCCACAAGAGCCGCGATATTCACCACATCCCGCGCCGTGCTGTAAATCGGGGAGTAGGCCAATTCCAACTCTTTCAAATCTTCCAGCGTGCCGCCCAACGTAACTAATGTGGCAATCACATCGATGCGTTTGTCTGCATTTCCTTTTCCGATGGCCTGGGCCCCGAGGATTCTTCCCGTCGGCACTTCAAAAATCAATTTGAAATGGAGCGGATGGCTGTCCGGCATGATTCCCACTTTATCCGGCGCGATGATATAAACACTGTCATATTGAATGTTCGCCTCTTTTGCCGCCCGCTCATTTAACCCGGTTACAGCGCAATTTAAATCGAAAATTTTTACGACAGAGGAACCGATAACCCCTTTATTTTCCTGCTTATGGCCATAAATATGGTCCGCAGCCGCCCTCGCCTGTCTGACAGCCGGTCCGGCCAAAGCGAGCCTTGTCGGTCTGCGGGTCAAGCGATGATATACTTCAATGGCATCCCCCACGGCATAAATGGATGGGTCGGACGTTTGATAATTGGCATTGACTTTAATGCCTCCAAGCTCCCCAATTTCAAGCCCCGCTTCCTTGGCAAGCGCCACTTCCGGCTTCACTCCAATGGCCAGCACCACCGCTTGGGCCTCCACTTGTTTTCCGGAGTTGAGTTCTATGGAATGTTCCGTAATTTTTTTCAGCCCATCACCGACAATCAATTGAACGCCATGATCCATCATTTCTTTATGAAGAATTTGCACCATATCTTCATCAAATGGCGCCATGATTTGAGGAGCATATTCCACCAATGTGACTTCTTTTCCCGCTTCCCTTAAATTTTCCGCCACTTCGACACCTATAAAGCCTCCGCCAATGATTGCGACGCTTTCCACATTGGACCGGCTCACGTATTGATGCAAGCGGTCGATATCCACCACATTTCTCACCGTAAATACATGCGGCAGATTCACCCCTTCAAACGGAGGGACGACTGGACTCGCTCCAGGTGATAAAATTAAAACATCATAGCTTTCTTTATACACTTCATTCGTTTCCAAATTTTTCACTTCCACCGTTTTTTCATCCCGATGAATGTGAATGACTTCCTGATTGACGCGGGCTTCGATATTGTACTTCGTTTTAAAACTCTCCGGCGTCATTAGCACCAATTTTTCTTTTGATGCTACCACCCCGCCCAAATAATACGGCAAGGAACAGTTGGAAAAGGATACGTGCGGCCCCTTTTCAAACATGATGATTCGCGCCTGTTCATCCAACCGGCGAATTCTTGCGGCAGCACTGGCTCCTCCTGCCACGCCTCCAACAATCAACACTTTTTTCATGTAATCACTCCTGTCCTTTATACCCTAAAAGGTAATGATCGCCTTGTGGCAAATCTGAGAAACAAAAACATCGAAGACTTTTGTTCACTTTCAATTATTTAATTAAAATATATACCCCTATAGGTATTTTGTCAACGAATCTTTTTTCGGAGAATGAAATTAAGGATACCCAAGATAAGGAGCGGACCTTAAAAGGAGTGGTGACATGGCCAATGAAGAAAAACATGAGCAAGAACCGATGAATGAAGAGGAATTCTTAGAAATTGTATTGGAGGCGCAAAAGGAGGCGCTTGAAAAAGAGAGGGAAGATCGGCTAAAAGAAGAAGAAATCGCCAAAAAACCCCGCAGATTCAGGAAAATGATGGCTTTGTTGATGGCCATTATCCTTGCCTTCAGCACCTTTGCCGTGATTTTTGAAATCTATTCCATCCCCGCCATTGAGTTTCTGAAGACTTCGGCAAGACTGTCATCCCAAAAAGAAATTCAATCTTATAAAAAAGCGGTTGTTCAAATAACGACAGAGGACGGAAAGGGTACAGGATTTTCCATTTCGGAAAACGGTTTGATCGTTACAAACGAACATGTCATTGACGACGCCCTCACGATTAAGGTCAGTTTCCCTGATGATGGCTTATATAAAGGAGAGGTTGTGGCCACGTATCCCGAAGTGGACTTGGCCTTATTGCAGGTGGATGGAAAAGACCTGCCCTATTTGACGCTGAGTGAAAAATATCAATATCTCCAACAAGAATCCATTTATATCATCGGCAATCCCCTTTACTTTACGGGCATCGCCAATGAAGGGCATGTGCTGGAACCTGTTTTGCTTGCGGATTGGGAAGAGGAAGTATATATGATCGATGCGCCGGTATATCGGGGAAACAGCGGCAGCCCAGTAATCAATGATGACGGGAAAGTAATCGGCATCATCTTCGCCACTTTGGATCATGAAAAATTTGGCCAAGTGGGGCTCTTTATCCCTGTTGCATATTTGCAGGAAAGGATGAGCAATTCATCATCCCCCCATTCGACAACAGGCTCCTGATGGAAGAGGCTTTAAGATTGATTCGAAACGATACGACAGAATTGATTTTTTGATATAACAAAGTTTAGTGTCAATATTTAATTCACCGGATCTAATTATTTTTTTGAAATAACAATTTGTTTTGCTTCTTTATTCGACATATCCTTTTGGCAGTCAATTTGTTTTGTAAACTTGGTTGATATCTTTTAAAAATTAAACTCCTTTTATAAGGATTTTCAATTTATTTTTTGCCTGCTCATTTTTTAGAAGATTGTTATTTTTATATAGGAAAATTACTATCTGTTATTTTCGACACAGAGATTTCTCTACCAAATTAATTTTGTAAACCTTGGTTGATATTTAAAGAGTGGATGTTCTTCATTGTTGGAGCTTTATTAATGTATTTAGGAAATCTTGCAATGAACCGTTCGTTATATGAAAAAAGCATCAAAATTCCATGCATTTTTTACAAGATTCGTACTTTGAGGCGCCTCCATTGTCAACTAAAGTTGACAATAAATGTCCGAATGCTCCTATAAAAAATCTTTCAATCTGATGGCCACTTTCAAATGACTTACAAAATAAGCGAAATATTCGACAACCGCTGTTTATTCAAGGGTTTATCGACACCATTTTCCTTTGAAATTTCCTTAGAAACTCATATACTTGTAAATTTTTTGAATTTTAGTAAAGTAATTAATAAACAAAGGGGGCATGATTTTATGGAGAAAGTGCGTTTAGGCAAAACCAATCTTTACGTCCATCCGGTCGGCTTAGGAGCAAATGCGGTAGGTGGTCACAATATTCACCCAAATTTGGATGAAGCGGAAGGCAAAGAAGTGGTCCGCGTTGCCATCGAAAATGGCATCAACTTTATCGATACGGCCTACATATATGGATTGGGACGTTCCGAGGAGCTCATCGGTGAAGTCATCCAAGAGCTGGGCAACCGAAGCGAGTTGGTCATTGCAACGAAGGTTGGTCCAAAAATGGTGAATGGTCAAAGGGTTATGGACAATTCCCCTTCTTTTTTGAAGGCGGAAGTGGAAAAAAGCTTGCGCCGCTTAAAAACGGACTACATCGACTTGCTCTATATCCATTTCCCTGATGAACATACGCCAAAAAACGAAGCCATTGGCGCATTGAAGGAATTAAAGGATGAAGGAAAGATTCGGGCCATTGGCGTTTCCAATTTTTCCTTGGCCCAATTGCAGGAAGCCAATCAAGACAGCTATGTGGACGTTTATCAGGGACACTATAACCTGATTCACCGGGAAGCGGAAAAAGAGTTGTTCCCGTATGTTCTTGAGCACAACATCGCCTTTATCCCCTACTTCCCATTAGCTTCGGGGCTGCTTACAGGGAAATACACAAAGGACACGGAAATTCCCGAATACCGGAAAAATTCGCAGTTCTTCCAAAAAGAGGTTTACGATCAAATCGTGGAAAAAGTGGAACGGCTGCGCCCAATCGTCCAATCGAAAAATGTGGAAGTGGCCAATATCGTCCTTGCCTGGTATTTGGCACAGGAAGCCGTGACGGCCATTATTCCAGGGGCAAAGCGGGCTGAGCAGGTGTTGAACAATTTAAAAACAGCCGATGTGTCTTTGAGCAAAGAGGAAATTCAAGCAATTGATGAGTTGTTTAAATTGGATTAAGTCGTTCCTAACCGAGCGGAAGAAGAAAGCGATATGTTTTCCCTCCGCTCTCTTTTTTTGTACGGGATTTCCGCCAATCTTGGCTAGATATCCGTCAAATATGTGAACATATCCGCCAATCGAAAAATTTAGGATTGTCCGAAGTGGGATATCCGCCAATCTTGCGCATTTATTCGCCACTTTCATAAGAAAATCCGCCAATATCGCAAATATATCCGCCATCCGAATTATTTAGGTTTCTCCACAGCGGGATATCCGCCAATCTTGCGCATTTATTCGCCACTTTCATAAGAAAATCCGCCAATATCGCAAATATATCCGCCATCCGAATTATTTAGGTTTCTCCACAGCGGGATATCCGCCAATCTTGCACATTTATTCGCCATTTTCATAAAATAATCCGCCAATATCCCAAATATATCCGCCATCCGAATTATTTAGGTTTCTCCACAGCGAGATATCCGCCAATCTTGCGCATTTATTCGCCATTTTCATAAAATAATCCGCCAATATCACAAACATTTCCGCCAATCAAAAACTCCGTAAACCCCAACTATAAAAAAGGCAACTTTTCAAAATCGAGTAGGAGGGAGCGATTAACTCCCGTCCTCTCACACCACCGTACGNCTTCCGTGAATAGCTGTTCTCTTTATGCCAGTGGTCACTCCACCCTCCAAGAGGTCTCCCACGGGATTCACCGCTTCCTTCCTCAAGTGAGGTACTACGTTTTCTGTGTTCATCATGACTCACTGAATGCCAAGGGCTATTCTCTCTTAATTGTTCAATCCTTCTTTAGTAGTTCTAAACCAACTAATACTATGACCTCTGCTGACTTCTGACGGTTCAGCTACTTATCACTAAGTAGGTTATGAAGCGTATTTCACATATCCGCCAGACCTCCCCGGGTAAGAATGTAATCTTTCCTTCCATCTATCTGCTTCATTTACTCTGTACCACCTTTGGCAGAAAGGACTTTGTTTTGTTTAGCAAACTCATCCAATG
>NZ_JBHSNQ010000033.1:0-45042 GCF_042655065.1 Ureibacillus suwonensis | reverse complement strand
CTCGAGCCTCCTCGGAGCTCAATCCTTCGCTCCTGCGGGGTCTCGAGAGGGCTCGTCGCAGGAAAGCTTTTGCTTTGCGACTAAGCGTGCGCGACAGGAGCACTCGCCCCGTCACTCCAATCAATTTATTACAAAAAAATCTTTTTGCAGCTCGTTCACTTTATTAGTTATGTCCCAGCCTCGACATTATTTCAGATTTTCCAATTCTTCATGCAGTTCAAGCCATTCGAGTTCCAGCTCACTGTGGGTTTGTTTTAATGAGTCCAACTCGTTTTGTAGCTCCAATGCTTTTTCGTAATCGCTGAAAATTTCAGGTTTGCAGAGCTCAAGTTCGATGTCATTGATTTTATTTTCAATTTGGGACATGTCTTTTTCGATTTCTTCCAATTTTCTTTGTATTTGTCTTTCCCTTTTTCTGATTTCTTTCGCATTTGCCATTGATGAATGGTCCGTTTTGGTTTCTTGTTTTTCTGCCTGTTTTGCCGCATTCATTTCTGCCAATTCCATCAATTCTTGTTTTTTCTCAACATAGTAGTCGTAATCCCCTAAATATTCGAACGTTCCCGTTGAAGATAGTTCGACGACTTTAGTGGCGATCTTATTGATGAAATAGCGGTCATGGGAAACGAAGAGAATGGTTCCCGGATAATCCATCAATGCATTTTCAAGCACTTCCTTGCTGTCTAAATCGAGATGGTTTGTCGGTTCGTCCAAGACAAGGAAGTTCGCTTTTTGCATCATCAGCTTTGCAAGGGCAAGCCGGGCTTTTTCTCCACCGGACAGTGCGTTGACAGGTTTTAACACATCATCGCCGCTGAATAAAAATTGCCCCAATACGGTGCGGATTTCCTTCTCGGGCAGTAACGGCCATTCATCCCACAGTTCATTCAGCACCGTTTTATTACTGTGAAGTTTTGCCTGATCTTGATCATAATAGCCGATTTTGACATTCGTTCCGTATCGGATGTTTCCGGAAAGTGCCGGCAAATCTTTCACAATGGTTTTTAAAAAGGTGGACTTGCCGACACCATTTGGACCGACGATGGCCACCCGATCCTGCCGGAAGATACGCAAATTGATGTTTCTCGAAACGATATGATGTTCATCATAACCGATGGCCAGGTCATCAACGGATAACACATCGTTTCCGCTTTGCCGTTCAATGTCGAAACCGAATTTTGCGGATCTTTCATCGCCTGCCGGGGCATCCATCCATTGCATGCGTTCCAGCATTTTTCTCCGGCTTTTCGCCAGTTTGGACGTAGATGCGCGGGCGATGTTCTTTTGAATGAACTCTTCCAGCTTGGCTTTCTCATCCTGCTGCTGTTCATACATTTTTAAGTCGCGTTCATATTGCTTCGCTTTTTGATCCAAATAATCGCTGTAATTTCCAACATATTTTGTGACGCGGCCTCTTGATACTTCATATACGATATTGACGATCTGATCCAAAAAATAGCGGTCGTGGGAAACCATTAAAATGGCACCGGAATAGGATTTTAAATAATTTTCAAGCCAGCTTAATGTTTCAATATCCAAATGGTTGGTAGGCTCGTCCAAAATTAATAAATCCGGTTTGCTGAGCAGCAGTTTTGCAAGGGCAAGACGGGTGCGTTGACCACCGGATAAGGAAGAAACGGGTTGGTCATACATGTCGGGATAAAATTTCATTCCATGGAGGACGGAACGGGTATCCGCTTCATATTGGTAACCGCCCGCATCTTTGAAGGCATGCTGCAGTTGGTCATATTCCGCCATGATTCGGGAGTAATTCGTCGGATTTTCATAGACGGATGGATCCGCCATTTGCTGCTCCAATTCACGCAACCGCATTTCCTGCTTTTTCAACGGTTCAAAGACCGTCATCATTTCTTCCCAAATGGTCCGCTTCGATTCGAGGCCTGTATGTTGCTCCAAATAACCGATTGTTATATCTTTAGGAATGATGATTTCCCCGGAATCGTATGACATTTGACCGGCGATGATTTTTAACAGGGTGGATTTCCCGGCCCCGTTACGTCCAACCAAAGCAACGCGGTCCCGATGTTGAATTTCCAGTTTGACATCCCTTAATATTTCATCAGATAGGAAAGATTTCGACAGTTGATTCACTTGAAGTATGATCAATTTTTACACCTCAATTCACTCTTCTATAGTGTAATAGAAGAGGGGATTTCAAGCAATGCGCATGCTTTACTTATTGAGCTATGTTTAGTAATATAAAATCAATTTCGATTTGAAAGTAAACAGGGGGATTATCGTGGTGAAAAAAGATATAAAAATTCCACAAGCGACAACAAAAAGACTTCCTCTTTATTATCGCTTCTTGCAAAATTTCGCAAATGCCGGAAAACAGAGAGTTTCATCTCAAGAATTAAGCGAGGCAATGAAAATTGATTCCGCAACAATTCGAAGAGATTTTTCTTATTTCGGAGCTTTAGGAAAAAAAGGATACGGATATGATGTTGCATACTTGCTGGAATTTTTCCGGCAAATTCTCGACCAGGATGAGGGGGCAAACGTTGCCCTTATTGGTGTGGGAAATTTAGGAAATGCTCTATTAAAATATAACTTCCAGAAAAATCATAATACAAGAATCGTCGTTGCTTTTGATACGAAGGCGCCGATGGAGGGGCATGAAGTCAATGGGATCCCGGTTTATCATCCGGATCGATTAGAGGAAATGTATCAAAAATATAATGCGGAGCTTGCCATCTTGACGGTTTCTTCGCGTTCAGCCCAAGCCATTGCGGATCGCCTGGCAGCCATCAATGCAAAAGGGATATTGAATTTTACACCGGTCCGGCTGAACGTTCCGGATACGATGAAAGTGATGAATATCGATTTGGCTGTGGAATTGGAGGCTTTAATCTATTTAATTCGCAATAGTGATTGATGAAAAGTTTTCACAAACATTCATTTGATATGTAATGCAAAATGTGTCGAATTGGGGTAAAATAATTACATATTTAGAGGAGGTGGCATCAATGGTTGTGCACTTAAGTGCAATTTCACCAGCAGCTCTTGTCGTTATAGGGATTGTGGCTTTAATCATTTTTGGACCGAAAAAATTGCCTGAATTTGGACGAGCAATGGGAACGACATTGCGCGAGTTCAAAAAAGGTACGCAAGGGTTATTAGATGATAACGAAAGTACAGAAAAAAAGAATATTATTGAAATAGATCAGCAGCAAAAATCCATTGAAACGGTTGAAACGAAAGAAAGAGAACAGAATAAGTAATTTTGAGGATGTCTAGCAAATGGATCCAAAAGAACTTCCGGTTATAGAACATATAGAGGAATTAAGAAAGCGCTTAATCATATGTGCGGTTTTTTTCGTTATTGCATTATTTGCTGGATTCTACTTGGCGGAGCCGATTATCAAATACATTCAGTATGATGCAGAGCCATTTATCGAACACTTTAAGCAGAATAATGAACAGTTGGATCAATCAAATGAACTCACGTTAAATGCTTTTAAAGTGACCGATCCGCTCACCGTTTATTTGGAAGTGACATTTTTTGTTGCATTGATTTTGACATCGCCGGTGATTTTATATCAACTTTGGGCGTTTGTTGCACCGGGATTGTATGAAGCGGAACGGAAGGCGACATTAAAATATATCCCTTACGCTTTCATCCTGTTTTTGGCGGGCGTATTGTTCGGTTATTTTATCCTTTTTCCGAATGTCATGAATTTCATGATGAATTTGTCCGAGCGGTTAGGAATTCAACAAGTGATTGGGATAAACGAATACTTTTCCTTTCTCTTCAAATTGGTGATTCCTTTTGGGCTTTTGTTTCAACTCCCGGTCATCACCCTGTTTTTATCACGGCTCGGTGTATTGAATCCGAAGTGGATGGTCAAATTCAGAAAGTATTCTTATTTCGTGCTCTTTGTGATTGCCGTACTGATTGCGCCGCCTGATTTGGTTTCGTATATCATCCTGTCGATTCCGTTGTTCATTCTATATGAATTCAGCATTGTGATTGCAAAAATCGGATACAGGAAATTTGAAAAATCGGAAGAACAGCGGTTGAAGGAAGAAAAGGAAGCGGAACAGAAACAACAGGTGGAAGCGGCACTGGCGGAACAACGCCGCCAAATCGAACAAATGAAAGAACAAAATTAAAGCCTATTTTCAATGATGTGAATTCATTGAAAATAGGCTTTTTTTTTTCATCTTTAAATTCCTGCAAAAATCAATGATTGAAAAATTGTTGGATTTTATCAATGTTCAATTGCAAGTAAGTAACGAAACCATTCAACAGCATATGGGCAATAATCGGAGTAATTAAACGCTTTGTCTTATAATACAAGTAAGATAGGATAAAGCCGGTAATTGTATAAAGGATAATGTGACTGAAATCCAAATGGATGATGGCAAAGAAGATGGCACTGACAAATGCGGCCACCCAAAAGTTGTTTTGTGCTTGCATGATGGAACCGAAAATTACCCGGCGAAACACAAGTTCTTCCAGGACAGGCCCAAAAAATACGGAAGCAAAAATCATCACCGGTGCGATTTTTGTCACTTTGATAATGGCTTCCGTGTTTTCGGAGCCGGGATTGATGCCTAATGATGATTCAATTTGTACGCCGATCACTTGGCCAAGATAAATCATGAAAAACCCGACAATTCCCCAAACAATGGCCACGGGCAACGGCTTTTTTTCTCCCTTTAAGCAATTCCAAAAGTTTTTATTCCTTGAAATAAGAAGAATGGAGATGATGAATGCAATCCCCGCCGTGATGGAAGACCACCATCCGGCCAAGGCAATATTCGCTGAACTTCCTTCCAAATCAATGAAACTTAAAAAGAAGTTTTTTAGGGGAGGTATCCAAAGTAAAAAGGAAGAAAGTTGAAAAGCGATGTAAGTGATTAATACATAAAATGCAGTTTTTTGAGTTTGCAAATTTTTTGAACTGGCCAATCGTATGATTCCCTCTTTCCCGAAAAAATGTTTAAAATGTAATTGGAGGCATAAACTGACAAGTGTGATTGCTTCTTTTTACTAACCATATTCTATTGTAGAGGAAGTTAGAAAGAAAAGAAATTTTTTATACTTCTCACTTGCAAAAATAGGAACGATTCATTATTATATAATTGTGTTAGCACTCGGTTGGGTGGAGTGCTAATAATGGTAGTTAAAATATGATTTAGGAGGTTGTTTCACTTGCTAAGACCATTAGGAGATCGCGTGATTATCGAATTAGTTGAGGTAGAAGAAAAAACTGCTTCCGGACTTGTACTTCCAGATTCCGCGAAAGAAAAACCACAAGAAGGTAAAGTGGTGGCAGTAGGTCCTGGCCGTGTATTGGACAATGGAACTCGCGTTGAACCTGAAGTAAAAGAAGGAGACGTTATCATCTTCTCCAAATATGCGGGAACAGAAGTGAAATACGAAGGCAAAGAATATTTAATTTTAAGAGAAAGCGACATCTTAGCTGTTTTATAATAAATAGACCGAACAATCAAAATTGCGCCTACTAATTTTTATGAAATGGCAGGCATTTTTATCCCAATTTTGATTACCGAAAGAAAAAATACGGAGGTAAGACAAAATGGCAAAAGACATTAAGTTTGCAGAAGAAGCTCGCGCGTTAATGTTAAAAGGTGTTGATAAATTAGCGAACGCGGTGAAAGTGACATTGGGTCCAAAAGGCCGCAACGTTGTTCTTGAAAAGAAATTCGGTTCACCTTTAATCACAAATGACGGTGTAACAATCGCAAAAGAAATCGAACTTGAAAACCCATATGAAAACATGGGGGCAAAATTGGTTGCTGAAGTTGCTTCCAAAACAAACGAAGTGGCAGGGGACGGTACAACAACTGCAACTGTTTTGGCACAAGCGATGATCCGTGAAGGTTTGAAAAACGTAACAAGCGGTGCAAACCCTGTTGGAATCCGCAAAGGGATTGACAGAGCGGTTGCTGCTGCTATCGAAGAATTGAAAAATATTTCCCGTCCAGTTCAAAACAAAGAAGAAATCGCTCAAGTCGCTTCCATCTCTGCAGCTGATGAAGAAGTGGGTAAATTCATCTCTGAAGCGATGGACCGTGTTGGTACTGACGGTGTTATCACAATCGAAGAATCAAAAGGTTTCGCTACTGAATTGGATGTAGTGGAAGGTATGCAATTCGACCGCGGTTACGTATCCCACTACATGGTAACTGATACAGACAAAATGGAAGCAGTTCTTGAAAATCCTTTCATCTTAATTACAGATAAAAAAATCTCCAGCATCCAAGACATCCTTCCATTATTGGAACAAGTTGTTCAACAAAGCAAACCATTATTAATCATCGCTGAAGATGTTGAAGGTGAAGCTTTGGCAACATTAGTATTGAACAAATTGCGCGGAACATTCCAAGTTGTGGCTGTAAAAGCTCCTGGATTCGGTGATCGCCGCAAAGCGATGCTTGAAGATATCGCTATCTTGACAGGTGGACAAGTGATCACTTCAGACCTTGGTTTAGACTTGAAAACAGCTGACCTTTCTCATCTAGGACGCGCTGGCAAAGTGGTTGTAAACAAAGACAACACTACAATCGTTGAAGGCGCTGGAGACCAAGCTGCGATCGAATCACGCGTAAATCAAATCCGTGCGCAAATCGAAGAAACAACTTCAGAATTCGATAAAGAAAAATTACAAGAACGCTTAGCGAAATTAGCTGGCGGTGTGGCAGTAATCAAAGTGGGTGCTGCTACTGAAACAGAATTGAAAGAACGCAAACTTCGCATTGAAGACGCATTAAACGCTACACGTGCAGCGGTGGAAGAAGGTATCGTTGCAGGTGGTGGTACTGCATTAGTAAATGTTTACAAAGCAGTAGAAAAAGTATTGGATGAAACAGAAGGCGATGTAGCAACTGGTGTGAAAATCGTGCTTCGCGCCCTTGAAGAACCAGTTCGTCAAATCGCAGAAAATGCCGGCTTAGAAGGTTCAATCATCGTAGACCGCTTAAAACGCGAAGAAGTGGGAATCGGCTTCAATGCTGCTACAGGTGAATGGGTGAACATGATCGAAGCTGGTATTGTTGACCCAGCAAAAGTAACTCGTTCCGCATTACAAAATGCTGCATCTGTTGCTGCATTGTTCTTAACAACTGAAGCGGTGGTGGCTGACATTCCTGAACCACCAGCACAAAATCCAGGTATGCCAGATATGGGCGGCATGATGTAATCGAAAGACTTCAATAACACCATCTTTTGGAAACGGTGATATGGTTAAAGGGTTCTTTCCATCCCAATGGAGAGAACCCTTTTTTATGCTTTTATATTGAAATTTATGCTCAATCAGAATAATCTGTTCGCGCGGAAAAAAGATACCTGTTTTCTCTTTCGTTCTACATGGCTTTCAAGATAAAATAATTGAACTAGCAGTTTTAAATCTATAAAACCTAAAAGAAGAATTCGCCCCAAAAGCCGGAGTTGGAATCAAACTTTTGGGGTGATTTTATATTTCTATAATTTAAAATAAAATTTATAAGAATAGTATGTTTTAAAATCTGAAAAATTATTTTATAATAATGAATAATTCACTATGCTATGTTGTATTTTATATGGAACAAAAATTTCAAAGGAATATTGGATAGATTTTTCACGGGTTGGTATTGAAAATCATCTGAAACGAAGAACAAATGGAAGTGCAAAATCGTTTTATTATATAAAACAACCGTATGTAAGATGCAACCAATGTTCCATATCTGTTTCTTTTTGATAATTTTCTTTTCATGTATAATACAATTAGCTAGTTTTTGTAATGAAACATCATTGTGTGTGGAGGTTTCTTATGGAAGCATTAGATATTTTAGATAGTTTAAACGAAATGACCGTGTTTTATGAGCCAATTTTTAGTGCGGATTCGCATTCGATTGTCGCTTATGAAGTTTCCGGAAAACTTACAGTAGACGACAAAACGATCGATATTATCGATTTTACATACGATTCTACGATGCCTGAAGATTTGCGGAAAGAAGTGGAGCTTTATTTAATTGATAAAGCTTTGTCGGAAACGAAGGACGCACTAAAAGAATATTATCTTTACCTTCCTTGCAACCCAAATCTGTTTATGACGGATATAGGTGACGCCTATTTCCAAACTATCAAGAAAAATGTTGATGAATCGCTATTATCAAAAATCTACCTGGTGATTCCGGCGCATAAGTATGAAGGGGAAGCCGAGGATTTGCATCATCCAATCCGGTATATGAAAACATATGGAGTCAAAATTGCTTTGGACGAAATCGGAAAAGACAGCAATCTGGATCAAATTTTAATGTTGGAGCCCGCCGTCTTAATCATTAATATCAGCCAATTGAATTATGATGCATGGGGTTCCCAAAATCCCGTTTTTACGACTATTCAAAATTTGGCGATCAAAATGGGCGCCGCTTTAATGTTTCATGATATTAAAACGGACTATCAATTGCATCATGCTTGGAAACATGGTGCCCGTTATTTCAAGGGAGAATATTTACAGAAACCTTCTACACAGTTGAATCCGAAAGATGCATTAAAAGAGCGGTTCCGCAATGATTGCAAACAGTTTATCGCAACGGAAAGAAAGCAGCTGGAATTGAAATATGAAGAAATGAAAAAATTGAAACGAAACATTTCGACCATCGTGGAACAATCAAAAATACAAAGCAATGATGTGGAGTCACTCTTGGCGTTGGCAAAAAAATTGAATCAATATGCTTTTCGATTTTATATTTGCAATGAAGAAGGTTTTCAAATTTCACCAAATATCGTGCGCAAAAATGGTGAATGGGTAGTGGAAGAAGAGGCGCTCGGAAAAAACTGGAGTTGGCGACCATATTTTCTATTGAATATCATTAAATTAAAAGATGATGCGAAAGGTGAATTGTCAAATATCTATAGCGATATTAAGACAGGGGAATTGACGCGCACGTTTTCAATGAAACTGGATGACGATGAATATTTATTTGTCGACATTTCGCACGATTATTTATATGAACATAACCTATTGATATGATGATGCTGTTCATAACCAACCAACAGCAGTGTCGGAGGCCGTCCGGAAAGCCTGACTTTCTGGATGGCTTTATTTTTTGCGGCAGGGAAAACGAATTTTCCTTGCAAAGGCATCATAAAATCTATTGATTGTCATAAGCGCGTAAAGGAGGAAGTGCCATACAAATACATGTCGTTCGGCCGGGAGAAACGATTTGGGGAATCGCGCAAAGCTACAATGTAAATGCTCAAACAATCATACAAACCAATCAAATCGAAGCCCCCGATGAATTAGTGGTAGGGCAAGCCATTGTCATTCCGATTGTAGGAAGCTTTTACTGGGTTCAGCCTGGGGATACCCTTTTTACCATCGCCCAACGTTTTGGGATGAACTATATCACCCTTGCGCAAGTGAACGGTCTCAATCCCAATCAACCATTGCTTCCAGGATTAAGATTATACATTCCTCCGCGGCAGAAAACGGATGCCGAAGTGAATATTTACATTGAACCGACCGGAGATGCAGTCAGCCAAGTACTGTTGAACAGCGCCAGGGAGGTGGGAAGACACCTCACTTACTTGGCGACATTCAGTTATCAGGCAAGAAGAGATGGCAGCCTTGTGCCGATGCCGATTCAGGGAATCCCGGAGGTGGCCCGCAATAGTGGAGCTTCCTTGATGCTTGTTGTGACGAATTTGGAAAATGGCCAGTTTAGCGGGGAACTGGGCAGGGATATACTGCAAAGTTCAGCCGTGCAAGATGTTCTTCTCGATAACATCATTGAAGAAGCAAAACGCATTGGAGGCGTATCGGATATTCATTTTGACTTTGAGTTTTTGCCGCCGGATCAGAGAGAAGCCTACAATAATTTTTTAAGGAAAGCGGCGGATCGTCTACATGCGGAAGGATTGCTGATTTCCAGTGCGTTAGCGCCGAAATTGTCCCGGGAGCAAGCGGGGCAATGGTACGAAGCCCATGATTACAGAGCCCACGGGGAAATTGTTGATTTTGTTGTATTAATGACTTATGAATGGGGGTACTCAGGGGGACCGCCAATGCCGGTGTCGCCCATTACGGAAGTGGAGAAAGTATTGAATTATGCTTTGACGGAAATTCCTCAGGAAAAGATTATGATGGGGCAAAATTTATATGGCTATGATTGGACTCTTCCCTATGTGGAAGGGGGAAAATACGCGAGAGCCATCAGTCCCCAGCAAGCTATTGCCATCGCCCGCGATCATCATGCGGAAATCCAATATGATTACGTTGCCCAAGCGCCATATTTCTATTACATCGATGATGAAGGAAACCGGCATGAAGTGTGGTTTGAAGATGCCAGATCCATTCAGGCTAAGTTCGATTTGCTGAAACGATTGAATTTGCGCGGAATCAGTTATTGGAAGTTAAGTTTTACGTTTCCGCAAAATTGGTTGTTGATCCAGGACAATTTTAACGTGACAAAAAGGTGAGAGGGTATTCGTGTCCGTTAAAAAGTAAAAGAAATCCTCCAAATGAAAAGCCCGGCTTCCGGCAGAAAGGTTTGATGCTTCAAATGGATTGAACCGGGCTTTTTTGTGTTTATGTCTTAAACTCTCTCTTTTATAACAAAAAATTACTTGATAATAGCAATCAAATACCGGTATATTGAGCTGGGAATCATACCGGCAGAAAATAACAAGTTTAATCCGAAGCGCTCTGTCACATATACTGAATTTGTTACGTCCGCTGTACGATTTGCCCGCAAAGCGGTTGAAATGGACGTTGAGTTTTAAACAAGCCACTATCCACCAATGATTTCATTGGTGGATATTTTGGTATTGGGCAGATAGTTGAAAAATAAAAAAATGCTTCCCGAAGACTTCGTTATTGTTTATAATATTCGTATATGAATAAATGTTTATATACGAATTGGTGGTGAGTGCAGTGGAAAACGATAAAGAACTTCATGATAACGATGAAGAACTATTTGATTTGGATGAAGAGACGTTGTTTTTAGTATCCCAAACCTTTAAAGCGTTGAGCGATCCAACCCGAATCCGGATCTTATACTTGCTTTCCAAAAAAGAGTGTTCAGTGAGTGAGATTGCAAAAAAATTAAATTTAAGCCAACCGAACGTTTCCCATCAATTGCGTTTTTTAAAAAACTTGCGCCTTGTCAAATATCGGAGGGAAGGAACGACGCTGTATTATTCCACCGATGATGACCACATTATGCATATGTTGTACCAAACGATCGAGCATTCGCAGCATAATTAACAAAAAATATATATGAACATATACTAATATAAAAGGAGGTATGATGATGGGACATGGACATCATCATGCACATCACGATCATACACATGGTGCCAATAAGAAAACATTAACCATCGCATTTTTTATCATCGCCGCCTACATGGTTGTGGAAGCAATCGGCGGTATAGTGACAAACAGCCTTGCATTGCTTTCCGATGCCGGACATATGTTGAGCGATGCCATTTCATTGGGTGTCGGTGTCCTTGCTTTCAAGTTTGGAGAGAAGGTGGCGGATTACAGCAGGACTTACGGGTACCGGCGTTTTGAAATATTGGCCGCCGTTTTTAACGGGGTCACATTGATGATCATTTCCATTTTCATTTTTATTGAAGCCATTGAACGCTTTGTTCGCCCCACGGAAATTTCATCCCATGGCATGTTAGGGATTGCAATTGTCGGATTGGCAGTCAATATGCTTGTGGCATGGATATTGATGCGCGGCGGAGATACGCACGATAATTTAAATATGCGGGCGGCTTTTCTCCATGTGATCGGTGACATGTTGGGCTCTGCTGCCGCAATTCTGGCCGCGATATTCATAATGCTTTTTGATTGGAAATGGATGGACCCGCTGGCAAGTATCATCGTGGCGCTTATCATCATCAAGGGCGGCTACCGGGTGACGAAAGATTCCATTCATGTATTGATGGAAGGCACGCCAAGCAACGTCAACATCGATGAAATCATATCATTATTTAATAATACGCCAGGCATTATCGGGATTCACGATTTGCATGTATGGTGTATTACCAGCGGTCAAAATGCGTTATCGTGCCATGCGGTAGTGGAAGACAGTTTATCATTAAAAGACATACAAAAAATATTAAAAAATATCGAACACGAACTGTTGCATTTGGGGATTGCCCATATGACAGTGCAAATTGAGGACGGGGAACATGTGCATGATGATTCCGTCTTATGCAAGAATAACGGCCATTCCCATCATCACCACCATCACCATCACTAAAATGAAGCCTCCATCAAGGGAAGATGGAGGCTATCGTTGTTGCAATATTTTCTTTAACTCTTCCAAGACCTCTTTCAGCGGCTGTTTTTCTCCCGCTTCAAAAAAGTGGTTGAACGGATCTCCTGATGCCTTTACCCTTTCCATGACGGTTGGAATGGTAAAGTTATTTGGATGCAATCCTTCCTTCACTTCTTCCCATAGCAGCGGTGTGGCTACACATCCCCATTCATTTCCCCGCGGCGAGTAGGGGGCGATGATGGTTTTTCCCTCGGCATGTTGCACATAGTCCAAGTATAATTTATTGCCCCTTTTCTTTTTCAGCCTTTCCAATGTGAACATTTGCGGGTTCCGATCGACTAAGAACCGGCAAATGAATTCAGTAAAAATGCGGGTTTCATCATAAGTGAACCGGTTTTTTGGAAGGGGAAGATAGACTTGCAACCCTTTGCCGCCGGAGGTTTTTACGAATGAATGGAGTTGAAACTGGTCAAAGATGGCTTTCATTCTTAACGCGGCTTCCATTGCAAGCGGAAATTCATTCACCGACGGCGGATCCAAATCGAATACGATTTCAGTCGGACAATCGGTATCGACCGTCTGAAAAGGGATATGGAATTCCAATGCCAATTGATTGCCGAGCCAGAATAAGGTTTCCAAGTCATTGCAAACAATATAATCAATATCATCGATCCGTTTGGTTTGTACAAAATCCGGTGCATAATCCGGAACATTTTTTTGATAAAAATGTTCTTCAAGTACGCCGTGGGGAAACCGGATGGTAGTTAGAACACGGTTTTGCAAAAAGGGAAGCAAATAAAGGGCAATGGTTTCCAAATAAAGTAGATAATCCACTTTCAACAAATTCATTTTCGGCCAAACCGGTTTATCCGGATGGGTGATTTCCACTTGTTCGGGGATTGGATGAAGTTGATTCTGGAAAGTTTTCCAATTACATTCTTCAGGTGTCAAGTCGAAACGGAAAGAATGGAATCTCGGCTCCCTCAATTTTTTTCCATCAAAATCGATGCATGCGATATCGACGCAAATGGAAGGGGGCAAAGTCCAAATGGAATCGAAAGTTTTTTCTCCCTTTGTCTGGAAAAAGGCGGCGAGTGTCTGAAATTCTTCATTGGAAAGGCCATGTTTAAAAGCGGTGACTTCCATTAATTGATTGTCCTTATATATGGCGCCGGTGAAATAATCATTTTCTTTGTTGAAAGTGTGAACGATAACCGATACATAGCGCCAATTTTTTATTTTCAGCCAGTCCGTTGTTCTTTTTCCGCTTGTCCAAAGGCTGTTTTTTCGCTTGGCGACCATCCCTTCACCGTTATGTTTTTTGATTTTTTTCCAAAGTGCATCGCCTTGTTCATAGCTTTCAATACATTGGATTTGCCCGCGATGATAAAATGTGGTTTTTCCTGGAATTCCGGCTTTTCCAAACAATTGGGATAATTGTTTTTTCCGTTCGACGAGAGGAAGCCTTTGCAGATCTTCCCCCTTTGCCATCAACAAATCAAAGGCGATGTATTGGCAAGGGAATTGTTTGCTTGCCTGTCGGATTTTTTGAATGGATTTTGTTTTTCCGCGGGATTGGACGACGGAGAAATTGCTTCGAAAATTGTTTTCCAAGTAGACGATTTCACCATCCAATGTCAGCGGAAGAAAAGGTTTCACCTTTGGATAAGAATGTTTGCAAAAATCGATCAGTTCCGGAAAGAGGGGCGACAAATCCCGATGATTTCTGCTGATGATTGCGGGAACTTCTTCTTCCCATTGCAAAATCGCCCGATATCCATCATATTTTGCCTCATATATCCATTGATCTCCTGTTGGCCATTCGTCAGCGGATGTCAACAACATCGGTTTCATGGCATAACCTCTTTTTTCATTATTGTTCAACGGCACGCAAAGGATATACATAGTTCTTTTTCAATAAAGCATAATAAGAAAAAAGTAGGTGACGTTATGCACACGATGTGGAAAGGCAGCATCAGTTTCGGTTTAGTGAACATACCAGTAAAGCTGCATGCGGCCACAGAAGATAAAGATGTGAAATTGAGGCAACTCCATAAAGAATGCCATACGCCGATCAATTATAAAAAGGTGTGTCCCGTTTGCGACCGGGAAGTAAAAAATGAGGAGATTGTCAAAGCTTTTGAATATGCAAAGAATAAATTCGTCGTGCTGGACGAGGAAGATTTGGAAGCATTAAGAAAAGAAAATGAAGAAAAAGCGGTTGAGATTCTGGAATTTGTGAAGCTGGAAGAGATTGACCCGATTTATTTTCAAAGAAGCTACTTTTTATCGCCGGATACAGGAGGAATGAAAGCCTACGCATTGCTCCGGCAAGCCTTGAAAGAATCAGGAAAAATAGGCGTGGCGAAAATTACGATCCGTTCAAAAGAGCAGTTGGCGGTTGTGAGAGTATATGAAGATACCTTGTTGATGGAAACCATTTATTTTCCGGATGAAGTGAGAAAGTCCAGTGATGTACCAAACATTCCCGGTGCGGAAAAAGTGGTGGAAAAAGAATTGGAAACGGCATTGATGTTGATCGATCAATTGACGGTGAAATTCGAACCGGAGAAATATCATGATGAATACCGCACAGCTCTTCTTGAATTGATCGAGAAGAAGAAAGCGGGAGAAACGGTGACTGCCGCAGAGAAAAATCCGGCCATCCCGCCGGATATGACAGATTTAATGAGCGCTCTCGAAGCATCATTGGACAAAGTGAAAAAGAAACCTGCAGCCAAAAAGAAAAAGGCAAAAGAGAAGAAGGAAGCGTAGCGCTTTATTAAAAAAGGACATTCCAAAGGAGATGCCTTTGAAATGTCCTTAATCTTTTGGATTATAAACTGTCGCCGAAATCCGCTCTGAATTTTTCGACAAGGCGTTCCGGCCAATCGGATAACGCATCCAATTTTCCAACGAAGAATCTTAATACTTTTGGCTCGTCCACATATTTTAAGCCCTCGATGATGTCCCGGTTTTCATATAGCCAACTAACCCGGTCGACTACATATTGAATTTGGGACAATGTGAAAACTCGTCGAGGAACGGCAAGGCGAACCAATTCCATATTGGCAAGTTGTTCTACGCCGTTTTCATCCCGGGCTTCCGACATCGTTCCCCGTTCCATGCCCCGCACTCCGCTTGCGATGTAAATGGCAGCCGCCAATGCTCCCGCAGGATACTCATGTTGCGGTACATGTGGCAGGAATTCCATTGCATTGATATGGCAGCCGAGACCTCCAGGAGGTGTAACAACCGGCACACCCTTTTTAAGCAATTCATTCGTCATGTATTCGATGAAGAGCGGTCCCTGGTTGATCATTTCTTCGTCCATTGTTTCTTCCAAACCGATGGCAATGGCTTCGATTTCACGGACACTCATTCCGCCATATGTTAAGAATCCTTCATATAGTGTCACATACTCACGCATTGCACGCATATCTTCTTCACTATCTGTAATGATGCCTCCACCGCGGGCGAATCCGAGTTTACGTGCAGAGAAGTAGATAATATCGCACAAGTCGGAAATTTGCCGTGTGATTTCACGGATTGTCATATTCTTGCATTCATCTTCTCTCTGTTTGATGAAGTACAAGTTGTCTTGCAGCAAGCTTGCATCAAGCACCAATTTGATTCCGTATTCATCACAAACTTTGCGCACTTCCCGCAAATTGGCCAAAGAGAATGGTTGTCCACCGATCAAGTTTGTACCGGCTTCCATGCGGACAAATGGGACATTTTCAGCCCCGACCTCCCGGATGAGGCCGATAAGTTTTTCGATATCGATGTTTCCTTTGAAAGGATGATCGCTGTTTAATTTCAATGCTTCATCCGTAAAGATTTCAACAACTTTTCCGCCGTTTTTTGTTATATGGGCATGGGTTGTTGTAAAGTGATAGTTCATTGGAACATATGTGCCTGGTCTTACATATGTAGTGCTTAAAATATTTTCACAAGCACGGCCTTGGTGAGCCGGAAGGAAATATTTTTTTCCGAAGATCTCTTGAATGGTTTTTTCCAGTCTTGTGAAAGAAGCGCTTCCCGCATAGCTGTCATCCGCTTCTAACATGGCAGCTTGCTGGCGGTCACTCATGGCGTTGACACCGCTGTCTGTCAACATATCCAAAAATACGTCTTTATTTTGCAGAAGAAACGTATTAAACCCGGCTTCTTTCATCGCCTTTAAACGTTCTTCCACCGGCAGCAAATTAAGTTTTTGAATGATGCGGACTTTATGCATTTCCAAAGGTATCTTTTCCCCTGAATAAAACTTAACAGTCATTTGATCTTCCCCCTGCCTCTTTATCCCTTTATTACTTTAACGCTTCAACGCTTCAACTCGATGAAACATTGCTATTTTAATCATACATAATTTCTGAAAAAAATTAAGATGCTATTAATATCATTAGAAGAAATGGTTACTTTAGATTAAAAACTTTATATTAAATAGAAAATTGATTAATAAAAGTTATAGCGAAAATGAAGTTTCGATCCACTACATAGAAAGCAACCGGAAAAGACATGATAAAATAAAAGAAAGGACGGGATGATCTTGAAAAATTATTATGTCGATTTACATATACATATCGGGAGAACGGAGGGCGGACGTGCGGTAAAAATAACGGGAAGCAAAGATTTGACGCTAAAAAATATTTTAAAAACCGCTTCCAGTCAAAAAGGTCTTGATATGATCGGCATTATCGATTGCCACTCACCGGAAGTCATAAAGGAAATGGAAGAAATGATGAATGATGGAAGGATGGAACCTCTTCCGGAAGGCGGTTTAAGATTTGAAAAGACGACCCTTATTCCGGGTTCCGAAATTGAAATCTACGATGAACATTGTAAAGGACCCATCCACGTGCTTGCTTTTTTTCCAACCCTCGAATGGATGAAAGAATTTTCCGGGTGGATGCGAATGTTCGTCAAAAATATCCATTTAAGTTCCCAGCGGATTTATTGCAGCGGTAGGGAATTGCAGGGAAAAGTCAAAGAAATGGGAGGGCTTTTCATACCTGCCCACGTTTTTACCCCTTTCAAAAGCTTATATGGAAAAGGGGTCGAAAAAAGTTTGACGGAAGTGTTCGATCCTGAGAAGATTGATGCGGTTGAGCTCGGATTAAGTTCCGATACATACATGGTGCAAGGTATTAGTGAATTGGAAAAATACACGTTCGTCACCAATTCCGATGCCCATTCCCTCGGGAAACTGGCGCGGGAATATCAAAAAGTGCAGATGGTAAAGCCGAATTTTCAAGAACTCGTATTGGCCCTCAAGGAAAAGGGAGAAAGAAAAATTGTAGCCAACTATGGCTTAAACCCGCTACTCGGAAAATACTATTCCACTGCTTGCCAGGAATGTGGTGAACGGGTGGAAGAAGGGGAAAGTTGTCCGAAATGCGGAAGCCATCATTTCGTAAAAGGGGTTTCGGTAAGAATTCGGGAATTGACGGATCTTGAACGGCCTACCCGTCAAAGGCCCCCGTATATCCATCAAGTGCCGCTCGATTTTATACCGGGTGTTGGAAAAAGGACGATTCAACGGCTGATTGATGCGTTTGGAACGGAAATGGCCATTCTGCATGAAGTGTCATTGGAAGAACTCGGTCAAGTGGTGCCTGGAAAAATCGCCAAAATGATCGATTTGGCAAGGAAAGGGGAATTGAATATTGAAAGGGGTGGAGGCGGAGTGTACGGGAAAGTCGTTGAATGAAAACGGGCACTTTAGTTTATCCTGAAACATTGCACAAAAAAACAAGCTACGAAATTTGACGGGGATCATTTTCGTAGCTTGCTAAAGGGATGTATGTCTCAAGGACATATTTATATCATAGCAAATTGGGGAATTTGCTAGGGGATACATTATTATTATGGCAAGAAGAATCGAATTTTATTCTTCCCAATCCAAACTTTCAAAGAACCGGTATACTTCTTCAAATACAAGTTCACGTTCTTTGTCAACCGTTAAAATGTGACCTGAATTGATGAAGCTTTTTACCGATTTAATGCGCGAATTGACGGAATTGTAAATATAATCCGCGCTTTTGCAATAGTACTCATCATCATGTAAGCCGCGCAAGATGTGAACAGGTTTATCAATTTTATTCAATTTTGCGCTTGTATCATTAATAATGCCTTGCAAATATTCAAGCTTCGGCATTTGATATCTTTTTGCAATAACTTCTGGTTTATCTTCTTCTTCATTATATGTTCCAGTCAGCTTTTTGTAATTAATTGTATAGCTAATGATGCGTTGTTGCAAGCTATCAACACTTTTATCCAATGCTGGTGCGGACATTGTTACAATCGCTTTGATTGGACGTTCTTCGCCAAGGCGCAATGAGAAAATGCCTCCGAGAGAAACACCAGCAACGGCAATTTCTGTATAGCCACGTCTTCGAAGCTCATCATAACCCTCAACTGCACTGTTCCACCATTCAATCGGATCGGTTTGAATGAGGGCTAAAGGATCACCGCCATGGCCTTTATACAAAGGAGCGTGAACCGTATAGTTGCGTTCTGCTAAATAGCGGCCTAAACGTTTCACATCATTTGTGTTGCCTGTAAAGCCATGCAATAATAAGACAGCACGTTTTCCCGCCTCAATCGTAAATGGTTTTGGCGAAATGATTTTCATTCTGAAGAACTACTCCTTTTTAACCGTAATGTGACAGAAAATTTAAAAAGAATTTGAAAATTGTTTGAAAATTTAAGAAAAATACTTGTGTTTTTTTAAGATTTTTGGTATTCAAACTCAACGTTTAACTTTATTATAGATATAGACTTACATAAATACAATTTATTATTTCTATCAAATTGATTCGATTCGGTTATCATTTTTTAAGAAGGGAATTCGCTATGGAAATACAACAATTAGAGTACTTTAAAGTAGTGGCTGAAACGGAACATATGACCCATGCTGCTGAAATGTTAAACATTTCCCAACCCGCCCTGAGCAAATCCATTTCAAATATTGAGCAGGAGATTGGCGTGCCCCTTTTCGATCGTCAAGGGCGTTCCATCATATTGAACCGCTATGGGAAGCTGTTTTTGGAAAGCGTCAATAAGATTTTGGATGAATACAGCAGGGCCAAACAGGAAATCAGCGGTCTTGTCATGCCGGGTTACGGTGAAGTGTCATTTGGATTTATTCATACGTTGGGAATGGAAATTGTGCCCGAGTTGATGGCCCATGTCCATGATAAATATCCAAATATTAAGTTTAACTTGACGCAGGCATCTTCGTTGAATTTATTGGAACTTTTGGAAAAAGGGGATATTGATTTATGTTTATCCCAGCGTATTGAGTCAAAAGTGGTTGAAATAGAATGGATTGAATTGTGGAAAGAAGAATTGTTTGTGATTGTCCCCATAAATCATCCTTTGGCAAAAAAAGATTTTATCGAGTTGAAGGAGATTAAAGACGAACCTTTTGTTTCGATCAAAAAAGGAAATGCACTGCGTCACATGGTGGATAAACTATTGAAGGATGTAGGGATTTCCAAAACAAACATTACATTTGAAGGGGAAGATCCGCATACGGTAGCGGGATTTGTCAGCGCAGGCCATGGTGTTTCCATCATTCCATCCATTAAAGGATTATCGGAATATAATGTCAAAAAAATTTCCGTAAAAGAACCAATTTGTGAACGTAAAATTGGGGTATCATGGGTTGCAGGGAGATATATTTCTCCGTCAACGAATCAATTTCGAAATTATTTGGTGGAATATTTCAAAGGAAAATAGAAAAGGTGTAGATGGCGTGGTAGATAAGCAAGATAAATTTGAAGAGTTATTGCTGCGGTTCCAGCATTTACTGACAGTCGAGCAATTGATCCAAGCGAGAGATATTTATCGCCTTGCCCATGAAAAAAATGTGGAAGCTATGATTGAATTGGCCTATCTTTATAAAATTATGGAAGAATATTCCCTCGTGGTATATTGGCTGCAAAAAGCCGGCAAAGCCGGGAATAGTGAAGCCCTTTATCAGCTTGCAAACTGTTATTATGAAGGGCTTGGGGTGGAAGAAGATGTGAAGATGGCTTTTCAATTATATAAAAAGACGGCAAAAAAGGGACATCCGGATGCCCAAAATAACTTGGCCGATATGTATTTGAACGGAGAAGGGGTCCCTGTAAATTACAAGGAAGCATTGAAATGGTTCAAAGAGGCTGCAAAACAGGATGTGGTGGAAGCGATGTTTACGCTGGGAATCATGTATGAACAAGGAATCGGAATCAATAAAGATGAAGATAAGGCCTTTCACTATTATTTGAAGTCCGCTCAAGGCGGTTATGAGGATGCCCAGTACCGTATGGGTTCCATCTATTTGGACGGGCTATTGGGTGTGGAGAAAAACATTTCAAAAGCCGTTGAATGGTTTGAGAAAGCGGCTGAATCCCATCATATCGATTCCATTTATAATTTGGGATATTTATATGAGAACGGCATTGGGGTGGAAAGGAATGGAAAGAAAGCGCTTTACTATTATAAGCGGGCTTCATTGCTCGGCGATTATCAGGCAAAGTTGAATATCGCCCATATTTATGAAAATGGAATCGATGTCGAGGTTGATAAGAAGGCTGCCTCCCGTTGGCGGGAATTGGCAAGACAACAAATGGAAAACGAATATGTTCAATAATTCCGCAATTTCCTCCATCCACTTCTTGGAATGCACATTCCCTTGGACAATTCGAGTGGAAGTCTATTGAATTATGAAATTTTTCGACTATTATTCAATAAAATTTGCTAAAGCCGACACAAAAATAGCTAAAAAAAGCGATTATACTTAAAATAGTCAAATTGAATGTATAGGAGTTGTATTGAATGAAAACGGTAACAGTGATTGGTGGAGGAATTACAGGACTTTGCACGATGTACTATTTGCAAAAACAATTGAAAGAAAAAAATGTTCCTGCCCGTTTGGTGCTTTTGGAAAAAAATCCTTACCTTGGCGGCAAAATGCACACAGCGCGGGAAAACGGATTCGTCATGGAAACGGGGGCGGATTCCATTGTAGCCCGTTATCCAAGTGTCCAAGAACTGATAAAAGAACTCGATTTTGAATCGGAAGTTGTTTATAACGAAACGGGGATTTCCTATATCCATACGAACAATGAATTACATGCAATTCCTAAGGAGTCTGTTTTCGGTATTCCGATGACGGTGGAATCATTGAATGCGAGCACATTGATTTCAGAAGAAGGAAAACAACGCTTTTTAAAAGATGAAGAAATTCCGAATACGAAATTTACAAAGGAAAATTCAATCGGAGAATTTTTGGAATACTTTTTGGGAAAAGAAATCGTTGAAAAGCAGATTGCCCCAGTACTTGCCGGCGTTTATTCCGGAGATATTTATAAATTGTCCATCGCTTCCACCATTCCGTATTTGGTCGATTATAAAAATGAATATGGCAGCCTGATGAAAGGATTGCAAGCGAATCGGGAAAAATTTGAACGGGAAGCAAATAAAAAATTCTTGTCTTTTAAAAACGGTTTAAGCCAATTGATCGACCGATTGGAAGAACTGTTGGATGATGTAGAAATTTATAAAGGCACGGAAACGGTTCAAGTCGAGAAGAAAAATGATCGTTATGAAATCACTTTGGCTAGTGGCGATAAAATGGAATCGGATGTTGTTGTTTTGGCATTGCCTAACAAAGTGATTAAACATCTTTTGAATAATGAAGAATTGGAACCTTATTTCAACCAATTCAAAGATGCATCCGCCATCACAATGTATTTGGGCTTTGATCTGCCGGATTCCGTATTGCCGCAGGATGGCACCGGATTTATCGTTTCCCATAACAGCGATTTGGCATGTAATGCATCCACTTGGACAAGCCGCAAATGGAAACATACGTCCAAAGAAGGGAACCTGTTGGTGCGCGTCTTCTATAAGGAAAGCAATCCACGTTATCAAGAATTGATTAACATGACTGATGAAGAGCTGACAAAAGTGGCATTGAACGATATTAAACTCAGCTTGAATATAGAAGCGCAACCTAGCATTGTGAATATTACGAAATGGATTGAAGCGATGCCGACTTATGATTTGGCCCATCACGAAGCATTGGATCAAGTGTTGGCAAAATTGGATCAGCTCTATCCAAATCTGTTCATTGCAGGATGTTCTTATTTCGGCGTAGGAATCGGCGCATGTATCGATAATGGTAAAGAAACGGCAGAGAAAATTTTCGATATCATTTCGCATTAATTCCGATTAGTTAACTTGACAAAATGAAGAATACCGTTTATGATGTAAGCTATTATATCGGTATTTCAAAATTGAATATTACTTATCGAGAGAAGTGGAGGGAACTGGCCCTGTGAAGCTTCAGCAACCACTAATGAAATTAGTAAGGTGCTAAATCCAGCGGCAATGGCCGAAAGATAAGGTGACTTCAAAAGGAAATGACAAGCCTTCTTTCGCAAGAAGGCTTTTTCTTTTAGATGAATTAACTGAATATTTAAGAAGTAAAGAAAAGTGAGGGAATTTGGATGGGGCTACTGGAAGCTTTAAGAAATAGAGTGTTGGTTGCGGATGGGGCGATGGGAACCCTTTTATATTCGTACGGACTTGAATACTGCCATGAAGAAATGAATATTGAAAGACCGGACATTATCGAAAAAATTCATAGCGAATACATACAGGCCGGCGCTGATGTGATTCAAACGAATACTTATGGAGCCAATGGAATCAAGCTTGCCCGTTATGGATTGGAGTCCAAAGTGGCGGAAATTAACCAAGGGGCGATTGCTGTAGCCAAGCGTGCAGCAGAAGGCCACAACGTCTTTGTTTTGGGTTCCATCGGCGGAATTCGCGGCGTCCGGAAAGTTGACCACACATTGGAGGAAATTCTGGAAGCTGTCCGTGAACAGGCGGAAGTGTTGATTGACGGACAGTTGGATGGTTTATTGCTTGAAACTTACTATGATTTTGAAGAACTTACGGAAACGTTGAAAATGCTAAGGCTAATGACGGATATGCCTATCATCGCCCAAGTTTCCATGCAGGAACCTGGCGTGTTATTGAACGGCATGAAATTGAATGATGCGTTGAAGCGGCTTGAACAATTGGGGGCAGATGTCGTAGGAGTGAACTGCCGTCTTGGCCCTTATCACACATTACAGGCCTTTGAAGAGGTGGAAATTCCCGAACGGGCCTTTTTATCGGCTTATCCGAACGCATCCCTGTTGGATATCGAGGATGGCCGCGTCGTTTATGAATCGGAAGTGGATTATTTTGCCCGTGCCGCAGTGGAACTTTGCAATGAAGGGGTAAGGCTCATCGGAGGATGCTGCGGAACGACGCCAAAACATATTGAAGCGATGAAAAAGAAACTGGCCCATTTCCAGCCGGTTGAAAAGAAAGTGGCAAAACCCCAAAGGGAAATTGTCATTCAGGAAGCAGAACCGCGGAGTTTCGAGCCGCTTCATGAAAAAGCGAAAAGGGAACGTTCGGTCATTGTCGAGTTGGATACACCAAAGCATCTTGAAATCGACAAATTTATTGAAGGGGCCAAAGCGCTGTACGAGGCCGGGGCAGACCTTATCATGATGGCCGACAATTCCTTGGCTTCCCCAAGAGTCAGCAACTTGGCGATGGGGGCCATCTTAAAATTGCAATACGGAATCCGCACAATGCCCCATATTACATGCCGGGACCGGAATTTGATCGGGTTGCAATCCCATTTGTTGGGGTTAAGCGCCCTTGGTCTCCATGATGTATTAGCCGTTACAGGAGACCCGACAAAAGTGGGGGATTTTCCGGGCGCCACAAGCGTTTATGATGTTTCATCCATGGAATTGATCTCCCTCATCAAACAATTGAACGAAGGGATTTCTTTCTCCGGAAAAGCCCTTAAAAAGAAAGCCAACTTCTCTGTAGCGGCCGCTTTCAATCCGAATGTAAGGGTGATTGATCGCGCGGTAAGCCGCCTTGAGAAAAAAATCGAACATGGTGCGGATTACTTCATTTCCCAGCCGGTATACTCCAAGGAAAAAATCGTGGAAGTATATGAAGCGACGAAACATTTGGAAACACCGATTTATATCGGAATCATGCCGCTCACAAGCTTTAAAAATGCGGAGTTCTTGCATCATGAAGTGCCAGGAATCAAATTGTCCGATGATGTGTTGGAAAGAATGAAACAAGTGAGCGGAAATAAAGAAGAAGAAACAAGAGTGGGTCTTGAAATTGCGAAAGAGTTGTTAGATACGGCAACGAAATACTTTAACGGAATCTATTTGATCACGCCGTTTATGCGATACGATATAACATCACAACTATTGCAATATATCCAACAACTTGATGAGCAGAACAAAGGAGTTATAGCAAATGGTTAACCATCCAATCGAAGAACAGTTGCAGAAACGAATTTTGATCATTGACGGGGCAATGGGTACAATGCTCCAGCAGGAAAATTTGTCAGCGGAAGATTTCGGTGGCGAACAATATGAAGGATGCAATGAACATCTTGTCTTGACAAGACCGGATGTGATTTCAAAAATCCACCGTGCCTACTTGGAGGCGGGGGCGGATATTATTTCGACCGATACTTTTGGGGGAACGCCCCTTGTTTTGAACGAATACGGCTTAGGGCACAAAGCTTATGAAATCAATAAAAGGGCAGTGGAACTTGCAAAGGTGGAAGCGGAAAAATATTTAACCAGTGATTGGCCTCGATTTGTGGCAGGATCCATGGGTCCGACAACGAAAACATTGTCTGTCACAGGCGGCGTGACATTCGATGAACTAGCGGAAAACTTTTATATTCAAGCCAAAGCCTTAATTGACGGCGGAGCGGACCTGCTTTTGCTTGAAACAAGCCAGGATATGCTGAATGTAAAAGCGGCAACCCTTGGCATCAAGCGGGCTTTTGAAGAAACGGGAAAAGAGCTTCCGGTCATGGTTTCCGCAACAATTGAACCGATGGGAACAACATTGGCCGGCCAGTCCATTGAAGCTTTCTATATTTCCATTGAGCATATACATCCAATTTCCATTGGTCTGAACTGTGCGACAGGACCGGAGTTTATGACGGACCATATCCGCTCCTTATCCGAATTGTCCACAAGTTATATCAGCTGTTATCCGAACGCCGGATTGCCGGATGAAGAAGGGCACTATCACGAAACACCGGAATCGTTATCGACCAAATTGAAAGGATTTGCTGAAAAAGGCTGGCTAAACATTGTCGGAGGATGCTGCGGAACGACTCCTGCCCACATTAAAGCCATTCGTGAAGCGATCAAAGATTACAAACCGCGTCCGAAGAAGGAAAAATCCCACGGACATGCCGTATCCGGCATTGAACCGCTTGTTTATGATGATTCCATGCGTCCGTTGTTTATTGGTGAAAGAACGAACGTCATCGGTTCCCGCAAATTTAAGCAATTAATCATTGAAGGAAAATACGAGGAAGCGGCGGAAATCGCCCGTGCCCAAGTGAAAAACGGGGCGCATGTCATCGATATTTGTTTGGCAAATCCTGACCGGGATGAGCTTGAGGATATGCGCAAGTTTATGCAAGAAGTTGTGAAGAAAGTGAAAGTGCCTTTGGTGATTGACTCAACGGATGAGCGCGTCATCGAGGAGGCGTTGAAATATTCCCAAGGAAAGGCCATCATCAATTCTATTAATCTGGAAGATGGTGAAGAGCGTTTCGACAAAGTGCTCCCGATTGTAAAAAAATACGGGGCTTCGGTTGTGGTTGGAACAATCGACGAAGAAGGAATGGCCGTTACGCGCGAAAGAAAATTGGCCATTGCGGAACGCTCGTACAAAATCTTGACGGAAAAATGGGGCTTGGCACCGGAAGATATCATTTTTGACCCATTGGTGTTCCCAGTAGGTACGGGGGATGAACAATACATTGGCGCCGCGGAGGAAACGATTGAAGGAATTCGCCTCATTAAACAAAAATTCCCGAGAGCTTTGACGGTGCTTGGCATCAGCAACGTTTCCTTTGGTCTTCCACCTGTGGGACGGGAAGTGTTGAATGCGGTATTTTTATATCACTGCACGCAAGCGGGGCTGGATTATGCCATCGTCAATACGGAAAAATTGGAGCGTTACGCTTCGTTGCCGGAAGAAGAAATTCAACTTGCCAATGATTTGATTTTCAATACGAACGATGAAACCTTGGCGAAATTTACGGCCTTTTACCGGGATAAAAAGAAAGAGGAGAAAAAGGTCGAGCTTCCTGCGACGGTGGAGGAACGTTTGAAATATTACATCGTCGAAGGAACAAAAGAAGGATTAATTGAAGATTTGGAGGAAGCAAGAAAAATCTTTGATACGCCACTCGATATTATAAACGGGCCGCTTATGGACGGCATGGCGGAAGTCGGCCGCTTATTCAACGATAACCAATTAATCGTGGCGGAAGTATTGCAAAGTGCCGGCGTCATGAAGGCAGCCGTTGCACACCTGGAACAGTATATGGAGAAAGTGGAGGACAGCGCCGGAAAAGGGAAAGTCATTTTGGCTACGGTAAAAGGCGACGTTCACGATATCGGGAAAAACTTAGTGGATATAATTTTGAGCAACAATGGTTATCAAGTCATTGATTTAGGGATCAAAGTAACCCCTGCGGAATTGATTGAAGCCATCCGCAAAGAAAAACCGGATATCGTCGGCTTATCTGGACTACTAGTGAAGTCGGCACAGCAAATGGTGTTGACGGCACAAGACTTTAAAGCGGCCGGCATTGATGTACCGATTCTTGTTGGGGGAGCCGCTTTGACGAAACGCTTTACGGAAACGAAAATCGCCGCGGAATACGATGGACCGGTGATTTACGCAAAAGACGCGATGCAAGGGTTGGAACATGCCAACCGTTTGATGGATTCAAACGAACGGGAAGCCTTCCTGCAAGAAATTCGGGAATCCCGTGAAAAACGGTTAGAAGCGGATGCGAAACGGGCAAACCGGCCGAAAAAAGAAGCGCCGAAAAAGCAAGCCAGAACGGTGGAAGATGCGCCGGTGTTCGTACCAAAAGATTTGAAAGTGCATATTAAGAAAAATTATTCGGTTCAACATTTGCTGCCATATGTCAATATGCGCACATTGCTCGGCCATCATTTGGGCTTGAAAGGCAATGTGGAGAAATTGCTGGCAGAGAAAGACGCGCGGGCGGTGGAGTTATACAATTTGGTGATGGACATTTTAAATTCCGGAGTCTTGAAGCCTTCAGGCATGTATCAATTCTTCCCTGCCCAAAGTGATGGGGACGATGTGATCATTTACAGCCCGGATGATATGAAAACTGAAATTGAGCGATTTCATTTCCCACGGCAACAAGTAGAACCATATTTATGTCTTGCCGATTACTTGAAATCTGTTGATAGCGGAGAAATGGATTATGTGGCGCTCATGGTGGTTACTGCCGGCCATGGTGCAAAAGAAAAGGCGGAACGATTAAAAGAAGAAGGAAAATTCTTGGAAAGCCATGCGCTCCTTTCCACAGCATTGGAGCTTGCGGAAGGATTTGCAGAACGATTGCACCAGGAAATCCGAGACGATTGGGGATTCCCGGATCCGACAGACTTTACGATGAAGGAACGTTTTGCCGCCAAGTATCAAGGTCAGCGATTCTCCTTTGGTTACCCGGCTTGTCCGAATTTGGAGGATCAGGAGAAGCTGTTTAAATTGTTGAAACCGGAGCAAATTGGCGTACATTTGACGGAAGGTTACATGATGGAGCCGGAAGCAAGCGTTTCGGCCATCGTCTTTGCCCACCCAAGCGCGAGATATTTCAACGTATGACAATGAGCATCCCCTGGGAAAGGGGATGTTTTTTATTAAGATTAAGCTATCGCCTGATTTTGTGAACATAACGACATCTCCCGTTTTTAATGACAGGTTTTGTGTCCGTATCAACAGAAATTGTGACAATCGCCCCGATTTTTGTGTCCATATCATCAGGTTGCTTTTTATCAACAAAATATTTCTGAACCGTATCAAGGAGGGAGATTGGATGATTCGGCCAATGACGGCGGAAGATCTTGAAAGTGTATCAGCCATCTACAACGAAGCCATTTTGAATACGACATCCCTTTATCGCACACATCCGGAGACGTTGGAAGAAAGAAAGCAATGGTTTATAGAAAATGAAAAGGAACATAATCCGATGTTTGTCTATGAAGAGGATGGGGAAGTGGCGGGTTTTGCCACATTCAAACGATTTTATCCCAATGAAGGCTATAAATATTCCATGGAACATTCCGTTTATGTTTCATCCAAACACCAAGGAAAAGGAATCGGAAAAAAGCTTTTGCAAACAATCATTGAAGAAGCAAAGAAACGGAATGTGAGAACACTGGTGGCTGTCATCGATTCGGAAAATATCGCAAGTATCAAGCTGCACGAACAGTTCGGTTTTCACCTGGCCGGCCGATTAAAAAATATCGGCTACAAATTCGGGAAATGGTTGGACATTGAATATTATCAATTGCATTTTTATTGAATGAAAAAGGGATCCATCTCAAAGAATAACAGGGATGGATCCTTTTTATATGACATTTGTAATGTGGAAAAGGTGATATTTGATTCTATTGGTCCGTGACAATCCATTGTACGATGAGAATACTAATTTATAGGAATAGGTGAACCTATGTCGATGACTAATGCTGAAAAGACGAAAAAATTACGTAAAGATGTTGCACCCTTTGCCAAATCGGAAAGGAAAAAAAGTATCCTTCAAATGATGGATACCCTCATTCCCCTCCTCATCATTTGGGGAATCGGATATTATTTTGCGAGTACCAATCCGTGGATAGGCGTCCTTTGTGGCGTGCTTGCTTCCGGATTTGTCGTGCGCACATTCATTATTTTTCATGATTGCACCCATGGATCCTTTTTCAAGAGCAAAAAGGCCAATGATTTTGTAGGAAACATTACTGGAATCCTCACTTCCTTCCCTTATGCGAAATGGAGAAGGGAGCATTTGATTCACCATGCCACAAGCGGCAATTTGGATAAACGCGGCATCGGTGATATTGATATGTTGACGACGGATGAATATTTGGCCCTTTCAAAAACCAAAAGATTTTTCTACCGTTTATACCGTAATCCTTTTGTGATGTTCGGGTTGGGGCCATTGTATTTAGTGCTGGTTTTAAATCGTTTCAACCGGAAAGATGCGAAGAAGAAAGAGCGCATGAACACGTATTTCACCAATATTATGGTGGCGCTATTAATCACAGCCCTGATTTTGGCCTTTGGCTGGAAAGCGGTACTTCTAGTTCATGGAGTGACGATGTTTATTGCGGGATCCCTTGGCATTTGGCTGTTTTATATCCAACATACGTATGAAGATTCATATTTTGAATACGATCCGGAGTGGGATTATGTAAAGGCGGCCGTGGAGGGAAGTTCTTTTTATAAATTGCCGAAAGTGCTGCAATGGATTACAGGGAATATCGGTTACCATCATGTGCACCATTTGGCGCCGAGGGTACCAAATTATTATTTGGAAGCGGCCCATAATTCCGTGCCTCCTCTTCAAAAGGCGACAACGATAACGATTAAAACAAGTATCGAATCGATTCGTTATAAATTGTACGATCCGGAGAAGAAAAGGTTTGTCACTTTTAAAGAAGTGGAAAAATTATATTCCGGAAAAGTAAAGTCGGTTGAAGTCTAAAGGAAGAGTCCCAAAAGTATAGCCTGCTTTTGGGACTTTCGTGTTTTCACAATGTATAATGAAAAGAAAAAGGTTGCGAGGAAAACGATGAAGCGCTGGTACATGATTTTACCGAGAAGCAAGTGGATTAGCATTTATATATGGATCATCTTTTGTATTCTCCCTTTTTACTTCCTTGTTGTACGGACATTATCCCAAGTGCAAATATTTTTCGGGGTTGTTTTGATTTTGCTTTATTTTTTATCTTACTATTTTTCTGTCCATTCCAAAAACGGGGTTGTCTATATGTGGGTCAGTTTCGGAATGGCGCTGAATATTTTGATGACGTTATTTTACGGGTATGTGTATTTATCCATCTTCACCTCTTTCTTCATTGGTAATATCAAAAGCACGGTCGGTTTTTATATCATGTACGGCTTGCATATTGGATTTACGATTCTTTCCATCGTCGCCGGTTATTTCATTGAATTGGAATCATTCCTCCACCAGACGCCATTTATCATCATCACCGTAGTGGGTGTTGTCATTTTGCCGATCGCCATCTATAGCAGGAACAAGCAGGAAAATCTGGAAGGTGAATTGGAAAGTGCAAAAGAGCGGATTGCGGAACTGATTATCCACGAAGAACGGCAGCGTATTGCCAGGGATTTGCATGATACGCTGGGACAAAAGCTCTCCATGATCGGTTTAAAGAGCGATTTGGCGAGCCGGCTTGTGGAAAAAAATCCGAAAGCGGCAATCAAAGAAATTCAAGAAATCCGGCACACGGCAAGAATCGCATTAAAAGAAGTGCGGGAACTCGTTTCGAATATGAAAGCTGTCAAGTTGAGCGAGGAATGCAAGCGGGTGGAGGAAATGTTGCAAGCTGCCGGGATTCACTATCAGTTGATCGGGGATATTCATAAATTAAAAATCCCCGTTTTAGTGGAAAATGTACTAAGTATGTGTTTAAAAGAAGCGGTGACCAACATTGTGAAGCATAGCGGTGCAAAGAACTGCACCGTTGAAATTCAACAGGATAAAAATGAAGTGATGCTGTTGATCCAAGATGATGGAAAAGGATTAAATGAAAACGCCGGGTTTGAAGGGAATGGATTAAAAGGGATGCGTGAACGATTGGAATTTATCAATGGAACAGTGACGATTGAAAATAATCCTGGAGTGAAATTGAAGATTACGATACCCCTCACCATTATCCACCAGGAAGGAAGTGCAATATGATAAGAATTGTGATTGCGGAAGATCAAGGGATGTTGCTTGGCGCATTGAGTTCACTGCTAAACATGGAAGACGATATGGAAGTAGTGGGACTTGCCAAAAACGGGGAAGAAGCGGTGCGGCTTGTCGACGAATTGAAACCGGATATTTGCATTATGGATATTGAAATGCCGGTGAAAACAGGGCTTGATGCTGCGGAAGAGTTGAATGGGAAAACCGATTGCAAAATTATCATTTTAACGACCTTTGCAAGACCCGGTTATTTTGACCGGGCAAGAAAAGCCGGAGTGAGAGGTTATTTGTTGAAGGACAGCCCGATTGAAGAGCTCGTGAACGCTATACGGGTGATTATGGAAGGAAGACGGATCTATGCACCGGAATTGGTGGATATCGTCTATGATGAAGAAAGCGAAAATCCATTGACCGAACGGGAAAGTCAAGTGTTGGAGCTTGTGGCGGAAGGAAAAACCACAAAGGAGATCGCTGCGGAGTTATATTTATCCACAGGTACCGTAAGAAATTACATCTCCACCATTTTGGATAAGCTGGGCGTCGGCAATCGTATCGAAGCCATTTCCCGCTTTAAAGAAAAAGGGTGGAATAAATAAAAAAGAGAGGACATAACAAGCGTTTAAGCCGATGTTATGTCCTTTTATTTTCATTATTTATTTTTTTTCGTAAGGCGTCCCAATGCAAAGGCGGCAGCCATTAAGCCGATGACTGTATTCGTCTTTTTATTAAACACTTGTTTTGTGACAAGGTTTATGTTTTGAGGACGTTCAGCAAGTCGGCGCATGAAGTATCCGTACCAGTCACTGCCGAAAGGAACATAAGTACAGAAATTATAGCCTTCTTTAGCCAATTCCAATTGCATATCTTTGCGGAAACCATAAAGCATTTGGAATTCAAACCGGTCATTAGGAATATTGTGATCTTTCACGAATTGTTTGACGTGATTGATTACATTATGATCGTGTGTCGCGATGGACGTAAATTTGCAATTCAATAAGGAGTATTCAATGATTTCAATAAAGTTCAAATCAATATCGCTTTTATCTTGATAAGCAACGCTTGGCGATTCTTTATAAGCGCCTTTTACGATGCGAAGGCGGTAATCTTTATATTTTTCCGCATTTTCTTTCGCATTGAAGAAATAAGCTTGGATAACCGTACCGACATTATCGTAAGTTTCGGACACTTTTTCCATCAATTCAAATGTAGGCTGCAACAAATCGTAAGTTTCCTGGTCAAAGTTTACGTGCATATTATATTTATGGGCAGTTCCTACAATTTCCATCACATTATCGTAACAGAAGTCAAAGTCAATTTTTAAACCTAATTGGGAAGGTTTGATTGAAATATGGGCATCGACACCGCTTTCATGAAGCGCTTCAATTGTTTCGATAATGTAATCTTTCGCTTTGATTGCTTCTGACCGATCGTTTACAAATTCACCGAGGACATCCACTGTACATGAAATACCGTGTTTGTTCAGTTCTTTGATACTTTCGATAACTTCAGGGATATTTGTACCAGCAACAACACTTTGAGCTCCGAGTTTTAAACCATATTTTTGTGCTGCCTTATTCAAAAGCTGATTTTCTGATAGTGCGATGAAAAAGTCACGTAATACTGGCATAAACGATCTCCTCTTTTCCTGATAAGATATACAAAAATATTATAGCATAGAAGATTTTGAAGCTTTAGAATACATAATTCGCTAATTATTGTTTTTTTGTGAAAATTGCAATTGCTCATCAAATAATGTCGATACAATATTCCCTACCGTTATTATATTTCCCGAAGAAGTGGAAATTAATCCATATAATAATGGACGTTTTTCCTGCATCTGAAGGACCGGCAATTGTGGCGATTTTGCCGACGTAGAAAATGACCGGCACCTTCTTCTGATATAAGCGAACCATTTTTTCTGACAAACATATTTCAGAATGAATTATTGCGTTTGTCATCACAATCTCCTATCCTAAATAAGTATAATTGAGTCTTAAGCCAGAAAAAAGTGAAAATAATAAATTTTTATCAAAAGTGAAGAAAAGAAAACGGTGTGCCATTCATTTGTTTGTTTTTTGAATGTGAGATTTGTATGATAATTTTGCCGAAAACTTCGAATAGAAAATTGGAATAGTGTATACTAAAATTAACGAATAATGGAAGAAGGGATCTTGAATGAAAGAAATGTATCAAGACGATTCATTAACTTTGCACACGGATTTATATCAAATCAATATGGTGGAATGTTATTGGGCTGACGGTATTCATAATCGCAAAGCCGTTTTTGAAATTTTCTTCAGAAAACTTCCTTTCGGGAACGGGTTTGCCATCTTTGCGGGACTTGAACGGATTATCGACTACTTAAAAAATTTCCGCTTTAGTGAAACGGACTTGGCCTATTTAAAAGAGTTGGGTTATGATGATGAATTTCTTGATTACTTAAAATCTTTACGTTTTACCGGTTCCTTGCATTCGGTCGTGGAAGGGGAAGTCGTTTTTGCGAATGAACCGTTGCTTCGTATTGAAGCACCGTTGGCAGAAGCGCAACTTATCGAAACAGCCCTATTAAATATTGTCAATTTTCAAACTTTGATCGCCACTAAAGCAAGCCGGATTAAGCAGATTATCAAAGATGAAGCGGCTGCGGAATTTGGTTCCCGCCGGGCGCAAGAATTGGATGCCGCCATTTGGGGAGCACGGGCTGCCATTATTGGCGGTTTTGATTCCACTTCCAACGTCCGGGCAGGAAAAATATTCAATATCCCGGTGTCCGGTACACATGCCCACGCTTTTGTACAAGCTTACAAAGATGAATATGAAGCTTTTAAAGCCTATGCAAGAAGACACAAAGATTGCGTGTTCCTGGTCGACACATATAATACATTGAAATCAGGCGTTCCCAATGCCATCCGCGTAGCCAAAGAATTGGGAGACCAAATCAATTTTATCGGAATCCGCTTGGACAGCGGGGATATCGCCTTTTTATCAAAAGAAGCACGACGCATGTTGGATGAAGCTGGGTTCACCAATGCGAAAATCATTGCATCCAATAATTTGGATGAATACACGATTTTAAACCTGAAAGCACAAGGCGCCAAAGTGGATTCTTGGGGAATTGGTACAAAGCTCATCACGGCTTATGATCAACCTGCATTGGGCGCCGTTTATAAAATGGTGGCGATTGAAAATGAACATGGTGAAATGGAAGATACATTGAAGATTACTTCCAATGCAGAAAAAGTGACGACACCAGGTTTAAAAAGAGTGTTCCGCATTATCAACAAAGAAAATGGAAAAGCGGAAGGGGACTACATTACATTGGCGGATGAGAACCCGCAGGAAGAAAAACGTTTAAAAATGTTCCATCCTGTGCATACCTTTATCTCAAAATTTGTGACTAACTTCGAAGCGAAAGAATTACATAAAAAAATCATAGATGAAGGTAAAATCGTGTATGAAAGCCCATCTGTTCTGGAAATGCGCGAATATGCAAAGGAAAGTTTGGAATTGTTATGGGATGAATATAAACGCTCATTGAATCCTGAAGAATATCCTGTGGACCTCAGCCAAAAATGTTGGGATAACAAAATGAAAAAAATTCAAGAAATCCGTGATGCAGTCGAAAATTTGGAATAGTTTAGGGGGGCTTCATTTGGAAAGTTTACAAAAACAGATTATTGAAGAGTTGCACGTCTTGCCCGAAATTGACCCTGCAGAAGAGGTGCGGAAATCCGTCGAATTTTTAAAGGAATATGCAAAGAAACATCCTTTTATAAAAGGGTTTGTCATTGCCATCAGCGGAGGGCAGGATTCCACACTGGTCGGAAAGTTGACGCAAATGGCCGTCGATGAATTAAATGAAGAAGCCGGTGAACAGAAATATTCCTGTTACGCAGTCCGTCTTCCGTATGGGGAACAAAAGGATGAACAAGATGCGCAGGATGCCATCCAATTTATTCAGCCGACAAAAGTCATTACGGTAAACATTAAAAAGGCCGTGGATGCAAGTGTCGAAGCCTTGCGGGAAGCGGGGATCGTGTTGAGCGATTACGCGAAAGGAAATGAAAAAGCCCGCGAACGGATGAAAGTGCAATATTCCATCGCTTTAATGACCAACTCTGTCGTTGTCGGAACGGATCATGCGGCGGAAGCGGTGACGGGATTTTACACGAAATACGGCGATGGAGGCGTCGATTTGGTGCCGATTTTCCGATTAAATAAGCGGCAAGGAAAGCAGCTGCTTCAATATTTAGGCTGCCCTGAACATTTATACAAAAAAACGCCTACCGCAGACTTGGAAGATGATCGGCCTCAACTGCCGGATGAAGCGGCTTTAGGGGTATCTTATGAAATGATTGACGATTATTTGGAAGGAAAAACTGTGCCGGAGGAAGCAAGAAAAACAATCGAAGGCCACTATTTACGCTCGCAGCATAAACGCCATTTGCCGATCACCATCTTTGATGATTTTTGGAAGTAAGGGCGGATAGGCAAAAAACTGTTGATCTGTGTCTCCCATCTGGACGATTAAGGTGGGAGACAATTTTTTATAAAAACCCGCATACCATAAAACAACGAAGGTTTTCTTGCGATCAATTGAAAGAAAATTCAGTATTATTTGATGGTGGAAAGATTGAAGTTTATTGTTATGTACCGATATTAATAGAAATAAATAGTATAGACAGGAAGCGGAGGTGAGTGTCATTTGAGAACTTCTCGCGTTCAATCGGTTGTGAATAGCACTTACACAAAACGTTATTTGCATTCCAGTCATGATCAAGTGTTCAAAATGATGAACGACGGTGGCGGACGGCATTTTTTCTCGAAAAATCCGAGGGAACAGCAAAAAAATAAAAGGAATAATACGGAGCAAAACCGTTCATCGAATGCAATTTTAAACCGCAATACCAAAAGAATGGTCATTATTGGGCAACCACTTGATAGTGAAACGGTTGAAAAAATGCGCAACCGTTTAATGCAACATCAAATGAACATCCAAAAAGCAAGAAATAAGGAAGCTCTCATTAGCACTTACCGTAAATCCATTTGATATCGCCTTATAAACTGTTAATTCGGTGAAATTGGCAATTCCTGAATCGGCCGTGTTCAAAGAGTGGGGTGGATATAGAATTGAATAGGGAATTTGATAATATGGAGGGCGAAGTGGCAACACTTCGCTTTTCTTTTTCGTTTAATTTTTCGGATAAAGGTGGAAAATATACTAATGGTATATAATTTCCTTTTTCGAATTGCAATTAGTTGTTTTTTATCCAGTTTTTATTTTATGCTTGAATTAAATTATTTTTCGTAAATTCTGACTTTTTCCCGAGTTTCAGGAGGATACTTTATGCACAAAAAAATCGAAAAAATTATCAGTAATATAGAGAAAGTAATGATAGGAAAACGGGAAGTGGCTGAACTTAGCATAATCGCCTTGCTTGCCGGTGGACATGTATTGCTTGAAGATGTGCCGGGAGTCGGAAAAACCATGATGGTACGTTCCCTTGCGAAATCCGTGAGCGCGGAATTTAAGCGGATTCAATTTACTCCTGACTTGTTGCCTTCTGATGTCATCGGAGTTTCCATCTATAATCCGAAAACCATGCAGTTTGAATTCAGACCCGGCCCCATCGTAGGAAATATTATTTTAGCTGATGAAATTAACCGTACATCCCCTAAAACCCAATCCGCTTTACTGGAATGTATGGAAGAATCGTCAGTGAGCATCGATGGGGAAGTCATTCAGTTGCCAAAACCTTTTTTTGTCATGGCCACGCAAAACCCGATTGAATACGAAGGAACTTTTCCATTGCCGGAAGCCCAATTGGATCGGTTTTTAATGAAAATCCGCATGGGTTATCCGACAACACTGGAGGAAATCGAAATCTTAAGACGCGCTGAAAATAAAGTGCCCATTCAAACTTTGGAACCGGTGATCACCATCGGGGAATTATTGGAATTGCAAGAAGAAGTGAAAAATGTTTACGTGGATGATTCCGTAAAAGGATATATCGTGCAACTAGCACGGGCGACCAGAACCGATGAAAATGTATATTTGGGGGTCAGCCCCCGGGGAACGATTGCATTGATGAGGGCATCCCAAGCCTATGCCAAAATGCTTGACCGGGATTTCGTAAAACCTGATGATGTCCAATATTTGGCGCCTTTTGTCTTCGGTCATCGGATCATTTTAAAACCGGAGGCGCGCTATGAAGGTGTGACGGTGGAGGATATCATCAACAATATCATTGCCGAGTCCGTCATCCCTATTAAAAGGTTTGCAGAAAGATGAGCATGTGGAAAGGAATAATCAGCAAGTTTGGCCGCTTTGTCGTCAATGTTTTATTGATTGTCGTTACATTCAGTTATGCGATGTTTCAAGGGGGATTTGTCAGCTGGTTTCTGTTTTACACGTTGATTCCTTTTTTGCTCTACTCTTTGCTTCTTCATTTTGTCCCCCTCCGCATTGAGGAAGTCCGGAGGGAGATTCAGCCGGCAAGACTTGAAAGAGGCGATATAGCGTCCGTGACGGTGCATTTTATTAATAAGACTTGGTTTCCATTAGCGTTTCTGACAATCAGGGAGATTGGACTGGACGATGATATGGTTGAAAAAATGAAGGGAAGTTCCAATGTATTTTTTGTCGGTTTGAAAAGGAATTTTTCTTGGACGTATGAAATACCTGATTTGGAACGGGGTGTCATTGAATTTTCCGCATTGCAATTCACCTTCACCGATCTTTTTGGATGGACTGTCAGACATAAATTTGCCGTTCAAAAACAAAAGGTGATGGTTTATCCAAAAATCACAAAGATGAAATACCGTGAAATGCGGAGGCAGTTTGATCAGGGAGTAGTATTGGCTCCTTTCGCTTTTATGAAAGATACTTCCATGGCAACGGGTGTCAGGGATTATCAAGCGGGAGATCGATTTTCATGGATTCATTGGAAATCCTTTGCGAAGGATGAAACATTGAGGACGAAAGATTTTGAAGTGCGGCACAGCCAGGAAGTATTGCTTGTTCTGGATGCTACAGTGAAAAGCCATTTTGAAGAGTCCCTTGAATTGGCGGCTTCTGTTTTGCAAACGATTGTTGATCATCAAGGAGATGTGTCGTTTTTCATTGCGGGAGAGGAACAAACATTTTATTCCCATTTGAAACGGGGACAACTGGAGCGGATCATGCGGCAATTGGCGATGGTGAAAGCAAGCGATTCAAAAAATATCGAGCTTCTTTTGACGAAGGAAGGCAAGACACTCGATTCCTTTATTCTTCTATTTACGGGGGAATTGAGCGATTCATTAAGAAGTTTCTTTAAAAATCATGGGAGAAAGACAAAGGGCATCATCTGTTTTGTGGTTGCATCCAAGCAGGAAGAGCAGCTGCGAATGAAAGGGGACTATTACAACGTAAAAATTGTGCCGATTACAAAACCGATGTTCAGCGAAGTGTTCACGGAGGTGTTAAAACCGTGAAAAATGAAGTTTTCAATAAATTCGAGCTCGCATTATATGACATTATGATTTTTTTGATATTGCGGGAATGGCTTTTGCCGATCATGATGTTGACGGGTATGGGGTATGTGGAATTGATTTTGTTGTTCATCATATTGTGCCTTTTGTTCAGTCTGTTCCGCATCCCTTTTTTTATATCGTGGGTTGTAAAAATATGCTATATTTCATGGTTTATCGTTTATGTGTACAGCGATTTTTCCTTGTTCTCATCGGAAGGTATCCAGTTTCTGTTCAATGAACTGTATTATAATGTTTCATTGATTCTGCAAGGAAGTTTCTTTTATATCACAAACGCTTTCCAATCGGTTTTATTTTTCCTGCTTATGTGGATGCTCGTCTATATCGTGCATTATTGGTTGACGGTAAGATTGAACATCTTCTATTTCCTTGTGTTGACGGTGATTTTCATTGGAATCTTGGACACGTTCACCAATTATGATGGTACGGTTGCCATTGTTGAAGTGCTGCTGATTGGATTGCTGATGCTTGTATTTTTGTATATTAAAAAACTGATGTTGCAATCTGGCGCTTCATTTAATTGGCATCAGTATTTTAAGCTGGCATTGCCGGTCCTGTTGATGATCGGGGTTGTCGGGGCGGTGGCGATCCTGTTGCCAAAAGCGGCTCCCCAATGGCCTGATCCGGTTCCGTATATAAAATCCGCAGCAAACCAGGGCGGACGCATATTTGGAGAGCCGGTGAAAAAAGTCGGTTACGATGAAGATGATTCGGCGCTGGGGGGTTCCTTTGTAGGGGATGACACGGTCGTTTTCATTGCGCAAGCGGCAACGAAACAGTATTGGCGGGTGGAAACGAAAGATTTCTATACGTCAAAAGGTTGGGAGTCTTCGGGCGATACCATTTTATTGCAACAAATCTCTTATGGACAACCTATCAATCATTCATTGCCGGTAGGTCCTGAAGGCGAGGAGCAATTTGCCCATATTGAACCGAAGTATCCTTACGATTTTGTTATTCAACCATACGGACTTGTTTCCATCAATGTCTCCGGTGATATGGCAGATCAAGTGAATATGGCAATGAATTTAGAAACGGAAAAAATCGCCACCGATTACACGGGGGAGTATATGTATCATATTAAATACAGCACGCCGGAGTATTTATACAGCGATTTGACTTCGACAATCCAACAACCGATCGATATAAGTATTCGGGAAAAATATTTGCAGCTGCCTGATTCCCTTCCGCAAAGAGTCATTGATTTGGCAAGGGAGATCGTGAAGGACAAAGGCAATGATTATGAAAAGGCGCGGGCCATCGAAAGTTATTTTGCAACGAATGGCTTCCGGTATGAAACGGAAGGGGTGCCTGTTCCTGAAGAAGACCAGGACTACGTTGATCAGTTTTTATTTGAAACCAAATATGGCTACTGTGACAATTTTTCATCGGCAATGGTTGTGATGCTGCGGGCCGTGGGGATTCCCGCGAGATGGGTAAAAGGATTTGCCGGTGGAGAAATGGTGTCCAGTGATGGAGAGCTGAAAACTTTCGAAATTACAAATAACGATGCCCATTCCTGGGTGGAAGCCTATATCCCTAAAGTAGGCTGGGTTCCTTTTGAACCGACGATCGGCTTTTCAACAAACCGCAACATTGAATATGATTTTGAAACCGATGCATATCAGGATGAAATGCTGACAGTCGATGATGACACAAAACCGGAAAACCAACGGGATCAAGATGAAACGATGAAACAGGGGAACGGCATTTTTGCAGGGTTATTGGATTTCATCAAAAATCTCCGCTTTTTATTGTACTATGCCTTGATCGGTCTGCCTGTTGCAGGCATCATCCTGTTCTTTTCCCGCAAGTTATGGATGCCGAAATGGTATAGCCGATGGTTAAAAAATCAAAATATTAATGAAACAAACTTTGAAAAGATTTATATGAGACTGTTAAAAATGTTAGAATTAAAAGGGCTGAAAAGGAAGGAAGGACAAACGCTGCAATCTTTTGCAACAGAAGCGGACGAAGCATTTGATTCCCCATATATGTCGCAGATTACGGCCGCATATGAAAATTATCTTTACGGGAATAAAACAAAAATCGATTATATAAAAGTGAAAGAAAGTTTGGAAAATTTAATCAATCGTACTAGCGGTTGATTTTAAATGGGAGTCAGAGTAAAATTTAAAAAATTATAAGGCAGAAAATATAGAAGAGGTGTAAAACGTGACGACTCAATTAAAAGAGCAAGAAAAAATCGTTGTTCTCGACTTCGGAAGCCAATACAATCAATTGATCACGCGCCGAATTCGTGAATTTGGAGTATTTTCCGAACTACAACCCCATACAATTTCTGCGCAGGAAATCAAAGAAATGAACGCTGTGGGAATCATCTTCTCAGGCGGTCCGAATTCCGTGTATGATGAAAATGCGTTTAAAGTGGATGAAGAAATTTTTAATTTAGGTTTACCTATTTTAGGGATTTGCTATGGAATGCAATTGATTGCCCATACCCTTGGCGGGAAAGTGGAAAGTGCGGAAACCCGCGAATATGGTAAAGCGGAAATTGAAATTACAAAAGACAACCAATTGTTTGCAGACCTTCCAAAACAACAAGTGGTTTGGATGAGCCATGGCGACTTGGTGACTCAATTGCCTGAAGGTTTTGAAACAATCGCGACAAGCCCAAGCTGCCCAATTACGGCAATGGAAAATACGGAACGCAAAATCTACGGCGTTCAATTCCATCCTGAAGTACGCCATTCTGTTCATGGTAATGATATTTTGCGCCACTTTGTATTCAATATTTGCGGTGCAAAAGGCGACTGGACAATGGAAAACTTCATTGAACTGGAAGTGAAAAAAATCCGTGAACAAGTGGGAGATAAAAAAGTATTATGTGCTCTTTCAGGAGGGGTCGATTCTTCCGTTGTTGCGGTATTGATCCATAAAGCCATCGGAGACCAATTAACTTGTATGTTCGTGGACCATAACTTGCTCCGCAAAGGCGAAGCGGAAAGCGTAATGGAAACATTCGAAGGCAAATTTGGCATGAAAGTGATCAAAATCGACGCCCGCGAACGTTTCATGAATAAATTGAAAGGCGTTTCAGATCCGGAACAAAAACGTAAAATTATCGGAAACGAGTTCATTTATGTATTCTCTGATGAAGCAAGCAAATTGAAAGATATGGATTTCCTTGCACAGGGCACACTTTATACCGACATCATTGAATCCGGTACGGCTACAGCTCAAACAATCAAATCCCACCACAATGTCGGCGGTTTACCGGAAGATATGAAATTTGAATTGATCGAACCGTTAAAAACATTGTTTAAAGATGAGGTTCGTGCATTGGGTACTCAATTAGGGTTGCCTGATGAAATTGTTTGGCGCCAGCCATTCCCGGGACCAGGTCTTGCCATTCGCGTGCTTGGCGAAGTAACAGAAGAAAAATTGGAAATCGTTCGTGAATCCGATGCCATCTTACGTGAGGAAATCAAAAAGGCCGGTCTTGACCGTGAAATTTGGCAATACTTCACAGTACTTCCTGAAATCAAATCCGTCGGCGTCATGGGAGACCAACGCACATATGACTACGCTATCGGCATTCGTGCGGTTACATCCATCGATGGAATGACTTGCGACTGGGCACGCATTCCTTATGATGTGTTGGAAAAAATCTCAACACGCATCGTGAACGAGGTGCCTCATGTCAACCGCGTGCTTCTTGACATCACTTCCAAGCCGCCAGCTACGATTGAATGGGAGTAATTTGCATACATCAGTCTATTTAAATTGAATACAACACATGATAACTCTCTTTTATTTAGTTTCAATAACTAAATGGAAGGGAGTTTTTTATGGACAACTTTGCACAATGTGTCATTTGGGAACTGTTTCTGTAATCTTCCTGCAACGCCCTCAGTGGAAGGATTTGCAGGATAAAATGCCCATCACTTTACGCCTGTATGAAAACTGAACGTTTTTTACCAAAATATAGAATTTGTTATTAATGTACGGTTTTTTACGAACTTTAAAATAAAAAAAATAAAAAATGTTCGTGAATGGTATTGAAATAGGAAAAAATAGATGCTATATTACTTGAGTAATAATTAAATAAAACGTCGTATAATGTCGAGAATATGGCTCGATAGTCTCTACCAAGCTACCGTAAATGGCTTGACTACGACTTTGTTAATAGAGTTTCCCTTTGGATTCTATTATGGAGTTGTAGTCGTGCAAATGTGGCATGACTTTTTATTTTTTTGAATTTTATAGGCAAGGTGGGACATACTGAAGCTGAATCGACAGAAGCGACGGGAAGACGGAGGAAATTATGAGAAAATATTTCCAATTTGATGAACTGGGAACCACATATCGTCAGGAAATTATCGGTGGGCTTACAACATTCTTAGCGATGGCTTACATTTTGGCTGTTAACCCTGCCATTCTTTCGGAAAGTGGAATGAATCAAGGGGCGGTATTTGTTGCAACAGCGGTTTCTTCCGCAATCGGATGTTTTATCATGGGACTATTTGCCAAATATCCGCTTGCATTGGCTCCGGGACTTGGATTAAACGCATTCTTCACTTTCGAAGTGGTTTTAGGACATGGTTTCCCATGGGAATATGCGTTAGCGGCTGTATTCATTTCATCACTTTTCTTCTTTATTTTGACTTTGACTGGATTGCGCGAAAAATTGATTAATGCAATCCCGATGGAATTAAAACTGGCTGTAGGTGCCGGAATCGGATTGTTTATTGCTTTTATCGGTTTAAAACTATCCGGAATTGTTGTGGATGATCCGGATAATTTATTGAGCATCGGTGATTTAAGAGAGCCTCAAGTGTTATTAGCGATTTTCGGTATTTTTGTAATCGTCATTTTGATGGTGTTAAATGTCAGAGGTGCCGTATTCATCGGTATGGTGTTGACAGCGATTGTTGGTATGATTTTTGGCCTTATTCAAACGCCAAACGGTATTTTATCAACACCTCCAAGTGTTGAACCGACATTCGGCAAGTTATTTTCCGCATTCGGTGATCCGGCGTTCTATACGATTCCGATGTTAACTTCAATCTTAACATTCTTATTCGTAGACTTTTTTGATAATGCCGGTACATTAATGGCCGTAGCAAACCAAGCGGGCTTTGTAAAAGATAACAAATTGCCTCGCGCGGGCAGAGCATTGATTTCTGACTCAATTGCGTCAATTATCGGTTCCATTTTTGGTACATCCACTGTTACATCTTACATTGAATCTTCTTCAGGTGTGGCAGCTGGTGCAAGAACAGGTTTTGCTTCCCTTGTTACAGGAATTTTATTCTTATTAGCATTATTCTTCTCACCGGTCTTAAATATAGTAACAAATGCGGTTACTGCACCGGCTCTGATTGTAGTGGGAGTATTGATGGTTGCATCTTTAGGTGAGATTGAATGGAAAAAATTCGAGATTGCAGTGCCTTCCTTCTTGACAATGGTTATGATGCCATTTACAGGATCCATCGCAACTGGTATCGCGGTAGGTTTCTTATTCTATCCAATCACAATGGTACTAAAAGGAAGAGCAAAAGAAGTGCACTGGATCATGTATGTCTTTGCAGTAATTTTCCTACTTTTCTTGGCGACAACAGGTCATTGATATAATCAAATTTAAACCGATTATTCAGAAATCCCCAACCTAAGTAAAAGGAGAATTTGAGTTTGCTCAAATTCTCCTTTTTCATTTGGCTGTTTTTTTCTTTTAAAGTTTATCTTATTTAATAGAGGGTACATATTCTATGAAGTCAATTTTAGAATAGAGCGAAAAATAGGAATTGATTTTTTATTAATTTATGCTTGAAAAACTAAATCAACGGTGTTATATTAATAAACGTTGCTGCTGAAAATAAAAAACAGCAAAAAAAGTTCTTGACACGGTTTTTGGAACGTGTTATTATATTAAACGTCGCTGTTGAAGCGGTTAAGAAANATACGGACAAAAGTTTGAGCTAATCAAATTTTCTTTTATGGAGAGTTTGATCCTGGCTCAGGACGAACGCTGGCGGCGTGCCTAATACATGCAAGTCGAGCGGACCAATTAGAAAGCTTGCTTTTTGATTGGTTAGCGGCGGACGGGTGAGTAACACGTGGGTAACCTGCCCTATAGACCGGGATAACTCGCGGAAACGCGTGCTAATACCGGATAACACATCGAAGCGCATGCTTCGGGGTTGAAAGATGGTTCTGCTATCACTATAGGATGGGCCCGCGGCGCATTAGCTAGTTGGTGGGGTAACGGCCCACCAAGGCGACGATGCGTAGCCGACCTGAGAGGGTGATCGGCCACACTGGGACTGAGACACGGCCCAGACTCCTACGGGAGGCAGCAGTAGGGAATCTTCCACAATGGGCGAAAGCCTGATGGAGCA
>NZ_JBHSNQ010000032.1:0-1068 GCF_042655065.1 Ureibacillus suwonensis | reverse complement strand
TCTCAATAAATTGTAGGCTACACAAATCCTCTTTGGTTAAGTGAGGAGGGAACCGAAGTTGTTCGGTCCACTCGTAATCATGTAAACTCTTTTTATCTAAGAACTTCGCCTTTTTTATCAAGCGGATCGCTCTCGCTTTTTCTCTTAATCTTATTTCCTCCTTAAGTAGCCCATACAAGAATTGTTCCGGAGTTTCAAACGGTATTTGCTCGTATACATCCGCAACATAAGCTAACCTCAATGNATTATTATCACTAGGTAGCTTATCCTGTGCAATTAATTCATAGAACTCTTCATTAATCTTCTTCATGTCATGAGAAACTAATAAACTAGCTAGAGCTTCTAATCGTTTTCGTCGAATAATTAAATTATCTACCAACAAAAATTCTTTAATTCTTCCCGGTAAATACTTATTATAGCGCGAATATTCTACAACCCTTGGTTTATGAATCCATGTTTTAATTATTGAAAGCCATGGTAAAGCTTTTCGCTTTTTCATATATGGCCGATAGTCATCCAATAATATCTCCCCATTAGGTGAAACAATCTTTAATTGATCCCATGTTAATATTATTTGTAATTGACTATAGTTGCCACCCTTAGGGACATGAACCAACGTCTGATCCACTTTCACTTCATTATATTTGTTTACTTTAACAAGATGCTCTTTAAATACAGGATAGGGCTTTTCCGGTAATGCTAGAAGATAATCCCGTTCTTCCTGCCATAAGTCCTCAATACGTACGTTTTTGGCATAATGAATTCTATTTCTGTCCGCCTCTAATTTATGAAATAATTGATCCGTTAAACCCTCATAGCTGTCCATTATTGGAGCTGAAGTAAAAAAGTTATAGCGTATATATCCAACTTTATTCTCAACATTTCCTTTTTCATGGCCACTTCTTGGATTGCATACCTGCACATCAAAGCCATAATAATTTTGAAATTGAACAAATTCATCAGTTAATTGTGCTTCTTCATTTTTTGTCCTTTTTTTCTTCACAGCGGGGGTCAAATTATCGATTCTTATCCTTTTAGGTACTCCCCCAACCTGTTTAAAAAGAATAT
>NZ_JBHSNQ010000031.1:0-32534 GCF_042655065.1 Ureibacillus suwonensis | reverse complement strand
AAAATTGGATTCTAAAACGATTTTGGTGGACTTTTTAAAATTACAAGAGGCTTATTACCTAATTTTATAAAAGTTAAATTAAATATTATTTTCCATTAAATGTAACGTTAAGTTGATGACATTGGGAAATATATGGAGGTGCCGGGCACATAATAAGTGTTCGGCATTTAAAATGATGGTTGCTTATCCCCCTCCATAATATTCCTGCACCGAAAATCATATGATAGAGTGCCTGACAGTTTCATAAAGAAAAGAGGAAATGACTTGAAGGAAATTTTTTCTGGACTTATCGTCTCATTGGATGTGGTCGCACTCTATTTATTGATTTCGGATGTAAAAAGCCGCTTTTTGCTCTCCATGTGGACAGCCATCCTTCATATGCTTTTTCCAATCATCGGTTTCACATTAGGCAATTGGATGCTTCAAATTTTAATGCAATGGTCGAATATTGTATCGAGCGCTCTTTTATTTTTTATCGGGCTGCAAATTATTTTATCATCAAAGAATGCCCATTTCTCCATCCCCATTGGATTATTGGCGATTACAGCCAGTTTAGACACCTTTTCAGTGAGTATTTCTTTTGGTATGCTTAACTTACAAAAATATTATTTTATAGCAAGTGCAGGAATATGGACTTTTATCCTATCATATATCGCTTTATATGCAGCAAAAGCCGGCATTTCAATAAAAAGTACACCATTTAAATGGATTGCGGGCATATCTTTAATTACAATAAGTGTATATACATTATGGGAACAGTAATAAGAAAGAGTGAGAGGGTACCATGAACATTTATTTTGTTTGCACAGGAAACACATGCAGAAGTCCAATGGCTGAAGCGATTTTGAAACACAAAAATATAGAAGGCATCAATGTAAAGTCAGCAGGAATTTTTGCGTTGGAAGGGGGAAAAATGTCGGAACATTCAAAAACCGTTTTGGAGCAGGAAAATATCGATTTCCAGCATACCACAAGACAAGTCAATGAAGAGGATATCGAATGGGCGGATCTGATTTTGACCATGACCACAGCCCATCGCGATATGATTATGCAATTTTATGAAAAAGCAAAAGGAAAAACGTATACGCTTAAAGAATATGTTACACCGTATAGTTCTTTAGATGTATCTGACCCCTATGGCGGCGATTTGAACACTTATAAAAACACATATGAAGAATTGAACAGACTGATTGATGAATTAGTCAAGAAAATCACTGGAGGTGATCAACAGGATGAAGAAAATGTTTAGTATCCGCAAGAAGCTTGTGCTGTTTGTCGGCATTTTGGCGGTCATTACATATTCCACAAGCTTCGTCTTTATTCGCTTTTTGCATCCTTATTTTTTCTCTCAATTCATTCCGAATGAATTGCTCTTTGAAATTATTACATACTTATTGGGTATCACATGGTCATGCATACTGGCGGGAATCTTCAGCGTTGTGTTGACGAAACCGTTGGAAAACCTGGAGAAAACCGCAACAAGGGTGGCGGAAGGAAAGATTGGGCAAGATGTGGAAATGCCAAAAACCCATGACGAAATCCGTTCGGTGGCGGAAGCTTTCCAATTGATGCTCCAAAACTTGCGCCAAATGGTGGAAAGTATTGATATCAACTTCCAAAAAACGAATGAAACAATCATTGAATTGTCCGAGCAGACTTCAAGAGCCACAAGAAAAGCGGAGATCATTGCCGATACGGTTGGGCAAATTTCATCGGGGGCGGAAGCATCTGCCATTGCGGTGACAGAAACTGTTGAAGCGATTGAAGATGTGCGCCAACTGGCTACGGAAGTCAATGCGAAGGCTTTGAATTCAAAAGAAGAATCATTGCAAATGCTGGAAAACTTGAAAGTGACCTCCAGCGCGTTCAACAATTTGATTGAGAGCATTCAAAAAATTACATACGGAAACGAACAAGCCCTTGAAAGCATTCATCAGTTGGAGAAAAATGCCGAGCAAATCGGAAATATCATCAGTCTGGTCGGGGATATTGCCGCGCAGACCAACTTGCTCGCATTGAATGCCTCCATTGAAGCCGCAAGAGCAGGGGAACATGGAAAAGGCTTTGCGGTGGTGGCTGAAGAAGTGCGCAATCTGGCGGATGAAAGCGCGAAGGCGGTGCAAGGAATCACCGACTTGATCAAAACGATGCAAGAAAATGTGGTTATCGTTGTAAATCAAATGAACGAACAAGTGACTTTTGCGAAAAGTGAATCCGCCAAAATTTCGGAAGCGACAGTGATTGTCGAGCAAATGGCAAGCAAAGTCCGCGGCATGGCAGATACAGTGATTCAAATTTCCCGGTTGATTGAAAAGCAGATGGTGAATATCGAAACGACTGCCCATCAGTCCCAGGAAGTTGCGGCGATTGCGGAAGAAACATCGGCTGGCGCAACGGAAGTGAAAGGTTCAACGGATGAACAAGCGGCAAGCTTGGAACAAGTGGAAAAACTCTCAGAAGAATTGAAACGACAATCCGAGCAATTATACAAATTCATTCAACAATTCGATCGTTCAAACTAATACATACTAATACTTATCAAAGGGTTCCTGTTTTTAAGGGGGATGAAGGATGAGAAAGTTCAAAGGGGTCATTACATCCGTATTCACTGTCGGGCTCATCATGGGGCTTGGTGCATGCAGCGGTGATACCGACGAAGCGGCAGTAAAGAAAGAAACCCAGGAAGAAAAGGTGAATGAAGCTTTGGCGGCGGAAGGGGAGAAAGTCGTCAAATCCAGCTGCACAGGCTGTCATGGTATCGATTTAACAGGAGATCTTGGACCAAATTTACATAATCTCTCACTATCCAAAGAAGAAATCATCGAACTATTGATCAAAGGCCGGAAAACCATGCCGCCTGGAACTGCAAACGGCATGGAAGAAGAAGTGGCCGAGTATTTATTGACATTAAAATGAAGATACATACATTCCTCTCGAACGGCATCTTTCGCCGTTCGAGTTTTTTTATGGGAGTGGGGGGGGATTGCAGGATTTGAGGGTTTGGCGATTATTTTTTTCGTATGGGCGATGATCCCTTCTACGGCAGGCATAATTTTTTCGCTTGGCTATTATTTTGGTGATTGTGGCGAATATGTTTGATAGGTTGGCGATGATCCTTTCCGGAGAGGCGATGATTCCGGCGATTTGGGCGATGATCGGCCAAGAAGCGCCCTTTATTCTCCCGTGCGCTTTTATCCAAAAAATAGGCTCACCCTCACGAGGCTGAAGAAATTGCGCCAAAAAAAATCGCAGTACAAACCAAATGCCTGGTCTGTACTGCGATGGGTTGGGATAGTTGAGCAGCGGGTCGTTTTTGGAATCCCTGGTGCAATCGCCCTTGTATTATTCAGTAATTTTAAACATTGCACGGATGGCAGGAATGCCTGTGCCAGGGTGATCATCCCGGTACGTCAACATCGGTCTTAAATAATAGTTCGGTTGAATCTGCTGACCTTTATAGATGGAAGGGTAGATATCGATGAATTGGTAGCCCGGTTCGCCCGTTGCCACCAGCTTCAATGTGACCGTCCCTTGGGTGTTGAAACCGCAAATATATCCAACGTAACTGTTGTTGTATAAAACGGCCAAGGCATTATCGAATTCCGTCCAACCGGAACCTTTGATTGTGATCACGAATTCCGTGCCAACCGGTCCAGATGATGGGGAGATGGATGCAATCGATGGCAAAATTCTTAAATACGTTTGACCGTACACTTCATCGCCCACTTTGACATCGATCAAGTGAGGCAGCCCGCCCAAATCATCCGGTACCGCAAACTCATATTTCAAGTTTCCTTTATCATCCGTTTTTGCTTCGCCCAAATCGAATATTTCCGGGCCATATCCTTCCGCTGTGACGCGCGTTCCGACCATCGTATGCCAGTCAAATGTCACTTTCTCGTTTTTCGGAAGTCCTGAAGCTGTCAAAACGACCTTTTCACCGACAGTGCCTTCAGACCGATCGAGTGTGACCTTTACACCCTCTTTGTTTTTCGGTTCTGACATCTTGATGCCGCCTTCCGCCGCTTCCGGCGCCTCTTCCACATAGGATTCGGTTGTGACCGGCTCATCGGAAGTAATTTCAAATGTGAAATGATGGGTGCTGATATAGTTGATGGCGGAACTGCTCCGGCTTAAATATGGAAATCCGCTGGCGCCGCTTTCCACCGTAATGCTGTGAAGGCCTTTCTTTCCGGCTGCCCGGAATACGGCTTCCGCTTTGCCGTTCGTTGTGACCGCTGTAATCATACCGGTATATTTATTATCCCAGTTCACGTGCCACAAACTGCCGAACATTTTCCAGCTCAAGCCTTCTCCCTTGATTGTGACTTCCGTTCCGGGAGGGCCGGATGCCGGACTCATGGTGAATACGGTTTCGACGAAGAAGTTGGCTTTTGCGACCACTTCATCGTCCTGATAGATCAGGATATCGTGGTCATCTCCGAAACCATCCGGAATGGAAAAGGTTCCTTCCCATTTTCCATCCGCATCCGCCTTGCCTTCCGCAACCACTTTTTCCACCGGTTCATAAGCCGATCCGATGAAAGAGTAGTTATCTTCAATTTGGAAAGTGCCAACCATGTCGACCCAAACGGCTTTTAACGGTTTATCCGGTTTTAAGGAGTCGACGGTGAGAGTCACTTCATCGCCAATGCGTCCGCTGCTTTTGCTCAGCGAAATATTTCCGATGAGATTCATTTCTTTTGCTTCTTCTGAATTTTCTGCGGCATTTGCCTTGTTGTCATCCGATTTTTCGGATTCTTGTCCGGCTTCTGTGCATCCTGCCATGATGATTGCGACAAAAAGTAGGAAGGTCATGAGTCGAAGGCGATTCATCATGAAGCAGTTTCCTCGCCTTCAGAAGATGCCGACTCTTCCGCCGCCTTTTCTTGTGCGGCTTGCGTTAATTTCGCTTCTTCGCCTTTTTCAAGGATTGTCAACTTCGATAAAGAAACATCAAATGGTTGGTAAGTATACTCTTTGCCATCCACTTCCGCCACAATCTGATAATCCAATGTTCCGGTAGGGAAATCGTCCGGAATTGTCCAGCTCACGGTATAAAGCAACGTTCCTTCTTCCCCGTGCGGCCCAAGCTTCATTTCATACTCGTCCCCAGTGGCCAAAACCACTTTCACCTTTGCATCTTCAACGGTTTTATTGGTCGCTTGATCCAACACATTGGCGCGGAACACGATTGTGTGGCCCCGTTCAAATCGGCTGTCCACTACACATACGGCATCCGCTTGCAGGTGGGAATTGATGGTGTCACCTAAAACGACAATTGGCGGTTCCGATGTTTCAGTTTTTTCCGGCTCTTTTGAAGAATCGTCTTCGCTACACCCCGTTACAAGCAGTGCCGCAAACAACACCCCTGCCAAAAAATTTCTTTTCTTCATCCTTTTCCATCCTCCTTTGTTCATTAAACTTTCTTCCTATTAAAATATAAAAAACTGGAAGTTACATTTATTATATACCATTAAGTAGATTAAATGAAACAGAAAAAAAAAGATTAATAGATTAAAAATAGGACTTAAAACAGAAAGGGTAGGAACGACGCACCACGTTTCATCCGTTGGTGGGGAATAAGTTTTATCCGGCGGAAAAAATTCCGAATAATTCTGTTTGAAAACAAAAAAAATATTCATTCATCCATTGAAAAATGAACGTTTTTTATTAAATTTAGAAAAAACATTCGTATTTTAATAAAAAGTCGGTTCAAAAAGATGTGAAAATCCGTGTTAATCTTTTATAATTAGTGGTACACTGTTGTTATCAAGAAGCTTGAGGAGGTAAACATGTGAAAGTAGCCATTTCATCAGACCATGGCGGCAATCGTTTGCGCAAAGAAATCATGGATCTGTTAGATGAGTTGAATATTGAATATGAAGACTTTGGCCCAAAAACAGACGATTCCGTTGATTATCCGGACTATGCTCTTCCAGTGGCTGAAGGTGTGGCAAGCGGCAAGTTTGACCGGGGCATTTTAATTTGCGGAACCGGCATTGGCATGTGCATTGCGGCGAATAAAGTGAAAGGTGTCCGCTGTGCGTTGGTCCACGATGTGTTTAGTGCAAAAGCGACAAGATGCCATAATGACTCCAACGTCCTTGCGATGGGGGAAAGAGTCATCGGTCCTGGACTTGCGCGGGAAATCGTGAAAACATGGCTGAACACGGATTTTGAAGGCGGCCGTCATGAACGCCGCGTAAAAAAAATTGCGGAACTTGAAGGGTGATCCTTCCTATGACTCTTGAAGCCATTCGAAATCAAATCACGCAATTGCTTTCGGAATTTGAAGAGCAAGTGGAACTGTTGCCGGGGCAATTATTTGTGGTCGGCTGCTCCACATCGGAAATCAAAGGCTCAAAAATTGGCACAGCCGGTTCCATGGAAATTGCGGAAGTGTTGTATGAGGTATTGGATGCATTCGCCAAACAACATGGGGTTTATCTCGTTTTTCAAGGATGCGAACATATCAACCGCGCATTGACATTGGAACAGGAAGCCGCTGAAAAATATGGGCTTGAACCGGTATCGGTCATCCCTGTTCAAAAAGCGGGCGGTTCCATGTCCGCATACGCATACCGGAAAATGAACAATCCCGTTGTCGTTGAACATGTCCGGGCACATGCCGGCATCGATATTGGCCAAACGTTCATCGGCATGCATTTGAAGGATGTAGCCGTTCCTGTCCGCACATCTGTCCGCCAAATTGGTGAAGCGATTGTGGCGGCGGCCAAAACCCGTCCAAAACTCATCGGAGGCAGCCGCGCCGTTTACGAACTGCAAGATGGAACGACATGTCATTGAGCAGCCGGGCTGTTTTTGGCAACATGTCATAAAATATATATTTTTTCAAATGGATGTTTATGCAACTTTCAACATAGTCAATAATCCATATTCTTCATGCTGAATTCCGGGCGGATGACATTTTGGTTGAATGAATGCCCGGCCTTTCAGCATGGGGGATTTTTCCTGCGTTTTTTGCCGTTCAGGGAAGCATTCGTTGGATTCCCACAACATGGCTGGGGAGATCTTCCCTGAAATGTTTATAAAAAAATATTAAATTAGTAGGAGGAACTTTGATGGCTTACGAAAAATTGGCAGCCCAAGACAAGGCTGTACTTGAAGCAATTTTAAATGAAAAGAAACGTCAACAGGAAAACATTGAATTGATCGCATCTGAAAACATCGTTTCCGAAGCGGTGATGGAAGCGCAAGGATCTGTTTTGACAAACAAATATGCGGAAGGCTATCCTGGCAAACGTTATTACGGCGGATGCGAATACGTGGACGTAGTGGAAGACATCGCCCGCGACCGCGCGAAAGAATTGTTCGGCGCAAAATTTGCGAACGTGCAACCGCACTCTGGCGCCCAAGCGAACATGGCGGTTTATTTCTCCGTGTTGGAACCGGGTGACACTGTGCTGGGAATGAATTTGGCCCATGGCGGTCACTTGACGCACGGTTCGCCGGTCAACTTCTCCGGTATCCAATACAATTTCGTTGAATATGGCGTAACAAAAGATACAAATGTCATTGATTATGATGATGTCCGTGCAAAAGCGTTGGAACATAAACCAAAATTGATTGTTGCAGGCGCTTCCGCTTATCCTAGAGTGATTGATTTCAAAAAATTCCGCGAAATCGCTGATGAAGTGGGCGCTTACTTCATGGTGGACATGGCGCACATCGCCGGTCTTGTGGCTGCCGGTGAACATCCATCTCCTGTGCCATATGCGCATTTCACAACAACGACAACACACAAAACATTGCGCGGTCCTCGCGGCGGTTTAGTGTTGACCAATGATGAAGAATTGGCGAAGAAAATCGATAAAGCGGTATTCCCTGGAATCCAAGGCGGTCCGTTAATGCATGTCATCGCTGCTAAAGCGGTAGCATTCGGTGAAGCGTTGAAACCTGAATTCAAAGAATACGCAAAACAAATCAAGAAAAATGCCCAAGTGCTTGCGGAAACTTTGATTTCTGAAGGCCTTCAAATCGTATCCGGAGGAACGGACAACCACTTATTGCTTGTGAACGTGAAATCTGTCGGCCTCACTGGTAAAGTGGCGGAAAAATTATTGGATGAAGTGAAAATTACTGTAAACAAAAACTCCATCCCATTCGATGAAGAAAAACCATTTGTCACTTCCGGTATCCGTATCGGAACACCTGCCATCACAACTCGCGGCTTTAAAGAAGAAGACGCGAAAGAAGTCGGCTTGATCATCGCGAAAGTATTGAAAAATCCTGAAGATCAAGCGGTGAAAGAAGAAGCCCTTGCCCGCGTCAAAGCATTGACGGACAAATATCCAATTTACGAAGATTTAGTGATAGGCAAATAATTTTATAAAATCCCGCTCAAGCTGTTTGAGCGGGGTTTTTTTATGGAAGAAAGGGTTTTTTGGGCCGTTTCATTTGCCGGACGGCGGATTGTTGTGTTGGAGGGGGAGATAAAATTTGGGGTTGGCGGGAAGGAAGGCCCTTAAAGAAAAACGGAGTCATTCCCGTCCCAACGTAATCTCCTTTCAAAAAAACGGCGCAAATCACGCACCATAAGGTCTCACTGCAAAAAATCCAACCCAAACTGCTGGACTTTATCGCACAGAAACTGTAATAATTCATATGGAAACTTGCAAAAAATACAAAAACCCCTCACGGAATGTACATAAACTTCCAATAGAAATTGACAACTATGTTAATGGTGTGATTATTGGTTTTCTAATGTAATGTTTTTTGTTATACTAGGTTGGATAAAGTGGAACAATAATGCCACTGTGAGTCCGTAATAGACATCAAAAATTTAATCTTTGTAGAAGTTAGGAGCGAATTACATGAGCAGAGTATATGTATTTGATCATCCATTAATCCAACATAAGTTAACGTATATTCGCGATAAAAATACCGGCACAAAAGAATTTCGTGAACTTGTTGATGAAGTTGCAACATTGATGGCATTCGAAATCACACGCGATCTGCCTACGGAAGAAATCGAAATTGAAACACCGATCACAAAAGCGAAAACAAGAGTGCTTGCAGGAAAGAAAATCGCTCTTGTTCCCATTTTGCGTGCGGGAATCGGAATGGTTGACGGCGTATTGAAATTGATCCCGGCCGCAAAAGTGGGCCACATCGGTTTATACCGCGATCCTGAAACGTTGAAACCGGTGGAATATTATGTAAAACTTCCGCAAGATGTGAAAGACCGCGACTTTATCGTAGTGGACCCGATGCTTGCGACAGGGGGATCCGCGGTGGAAGCGATCAATGCGTTGAAAAAACGCGGGGCGACCAACATTAAATTCATGTGCTTGATCGCTGCACCGGAAGGCGTGGAAGCTTTACAAAAAGCTCATCCGGATGTGGACATTTTCATTGCCGCCCTTGATGAAAAATTGAACGAGCACGGCTATATCGTTCCTGGTTTGGGCGATGCGGGAGACCGCTTATTCGGTACAAAATAAAAATGGCCGCCGCTTCAATCAAATGGAGCAGCCGCCTTCTTGAAAGACACAACAAACCATGAATAAAAGCGTCCTTCATTTTGAAGGGCGTTTTCCACTGTTCAACGAATCCTTTATCGCACTGATTAAGAACGGTTCAAACTCAGGTTTGCACCTTTGGAAGGGAGAATCATCCATTGCAAAAAATCAAAGTGATGACCATATTTGGCACAAGACCAGAAGCCATCAAAATGGCGCCGGTCGTGTTGGAACTGCAAAAGCACCAGGACCAAATCGAATCCATCGTCACAGTCACGGCACAGCATCGCCAAATGCTCGACCAAGTGCTGGAAACATTCGAAATCACCCCTGACTATGACTTGAATATCATGAAAGACCGGCAAACATTGATTGATGTCACAGTCAATGCCCTTCAAGGGTTGGACAAAGTCATGAAAGAAGCAAAACCGGACATCGTGTTGGTTCATGGCGATACAACGACAACCTTCGTCGGAAGCCTTGCCGCATTCTACAACCAAATCGCCATTGGCCATGTGGAAGCGGGCCTCAGAACCCACAATAAATATTCGCCATATCCGGAAGAAATGAACCGGCAACTGACAGGGGTCATGGCGGATCTCCATTTTGCGCCGACGGAACAGTCCAGACAAAATCTGCTGAAAGAAAACAAAAATCCTGAAACGATTTTTGTCACAGGAAATACGGCGATCGATGCATTGAAAACAACCGTGAAGGAACATTACACGCACCCGATCCTTGAGAAAATCGGAAGCGACCGCATGATTCTCTTGACGGCCCACCGTCGTGAAAACTTGGGCGAACCGATGCGTCACATGTTCCGCGCCATCAAACGCCTGCTTCAGGAACACGATGATGTGCAAGTGGTTTATCCGGTGCATTTGAATCCGGCTGTAAGAGAAGTGGCGAATGAAATTTTGGGGAACGATCCGAGAATCCATTTGATCGAGCCGTTGGAAGTGTTTGATTTCCATAACTTCGCAGCCCGTTCATACATGATATTGACAGATTCAGGCGGCGTTCAGGAAGAAGCGCCATCACTCGGAAAACCTGTGCTTGTCTTAAGGGATACAACGGAGCGTCCTGAAGGGATTGCGGCAGGCACTTTGAAACTGGCGGGAACAAACGAAGAAAACATTTACCGTTTGGCGAAGGAATTGCTGGAAGATGAAGAGGCTTACAACCAAATGGCGAAAGCGTCCAATCCTTACGGAGACGGTTTTGCATCCAGACGGATCGTTGATGCTTTACTGACATATTTCCATGAGAAGAAACAATAAATCATTTCAATAAAAAAAGCTATTTGAGTATAAAAATATAAATAATTATTGTAACAAATATCAATAATTTCTAAAACAGATTTTCATAAGTAAATTTGTCAACATTTTGACAAAATAATTTCGCTGTGAAGTTTTTCACTAAAACGCATTGACATCAAAAATTCCCTATTGTATGCTTACAAAGTGTATGAATACTAAAGGGATTCTTTCACAAAATGATACTCAAACCCTTGTAATATCAAGTTTCTACTACAGATACAGTGGGAACGTGGAATGAGAATTTTGGGAACGTGGAAGAGTCTGAATACAAGAGCCAAATAAGGGTAAAAATACTTAGCGGTAAAAAATTTTGCCCTTATATGAAAGATGTTTCCATTTTACACCATGGTTGAATGGTGAGGCAAATAATAGGATTCAGGAGATTATACGATGTTGGATTTGCACCGGATTTTCGATAAGCAGAAAAAAGCTTTATTTTTTTTGCTTGCCCTCTGTGTATTGGGATGGTTCTTTACACCATATCCAACGATTTTTTCTGGGTTGGGGATCGGTGCGATTTTTGGTACTTACAACTTTTGGATCCTTGTTCGTCGAATGGACAAGTTCGACCGTTCCTATCGTGAAGGTAAACGTTCAGTGTCTCTTGGTTCAGGTTTGCGCTTTGCATCTGCAGTCGCTGCAGTCGCAATACCAATCTCGTTGCCAAACTACTTTAATGTTGTTAGCTCAGTCATTGGGTTAATGATACCTTATATCTTCCTCTTTATTGAGGCCTTATATAGTTTAATAAAAACTAGGAATTAGGTCCATTTGAAAGTGAGGTGAGTGCAAAAAATGGAACATGGAGCACCGGAGTATACTCTGCATTTAGGAAATATTCCAATTACATTCAACTTGGCTACAATCTTAACTTTGTTAGTTACAGCGACTATTGTATTTATCATCGCGTTCATCTCTACAAGAAATCTCCAGTTGAAACCAACAGGTATGCAAAACTTCATGGAATGGGTAATGGACTTTGTTAAAGGGATTATCAAAAGCAACATGGACTGGAAAACGGGTGGTCGATTCCACGTATTAGGAATTACCCTCATTATGTTCATCGCTGTTGCCAACATGCTAGGTCTCCCATTCTCAGGTATTTACATCCATGGCGATCTATGGTGGAAATCACCGACCGCAGATCCTGTTGTCACTTTGACTCTAGCTTCAATGGTAACTGTGCTTGCAACATTTTACGGTATTAAATTACATGGTACAGGACATTATTTCAAAACATTCGTCCAACCAAAATCATTCTTATTACCACTGAAAATCATCGAAGAATTCGCAAACACTTTAACTCTCGGTTTGCGTCTTTATGGTAACATCTACGCAGGTGAAATCCTTTTAGGATTGCTTGCAGGTCTAGCCAGCTCATCAGTTTTAGGCTTCATCGGAGCCATCATCCCAACAATGGCATGGCTAGGGTTCTCAATCTTCATCGGCTTTATCCAAGCCTTTGTATTTACTATGTTAACAATGGTTTATTTATCACACAAAGTGAGCAAAGACCATTAATTAATAAATTCATAGTGTCTATACATTATGAGTATCAAACAAAAAATTAAAAAATAATTCCAAGGAGGAAATATAAAATGGGTCTTTTAGCAGCAGCAATTGCAATCGGTTTAGCAGCACTAGGTGCAGGTATTGGTAACGGTTTAATCGTATCTCGTACAGTAGAAGGAATCGCACGTCAACCAGAAGCGCGTGGCGTACTTCAAACTACAATGTTCATCGGGGTAGCGTTAGTTGAGGCCTTACCAATCATCGCAGTAGTTGTTGCGTTCATCGTAATGAACCGATAATTGGTTCCATGTGGCGAAGGATGATTTACAAAAAGAAACTTCGCCATTCCTTTTATTTTCAATGTTTAAGCTGAACAGTTTTTAATAAAAATGACTGATAGAAAAGCAATGAAAAGTTTTGAACATAAATGGCTCTCTTCAAATTTTGGATTGGAAATGGACTGAAGCAGGGCAAGTAAAAAGGAATTTGAAGCTCTTGAAGGGAGTGAAACAATCGTGAATTTAGAATATTTGGTATTAGGTTCCATCGTGGAAGCAGTAAACCTTGGAGATATTCTTGCAACGCTCGTAATCTTCCTCGTATTGATGGCATTGTTGAAGAAATTTGCTTGGGGTCCGTTGATGGGCATCATGCAACAACGTGAGGAATTAGTTGCAAGTGAAATTGAAGCGGCTGAAACTGCCCGCAAAGAAGCGACAAAAACTTTGGAAGAGCAAAAAGCCCTTTTAAAAGAAGCTCGCACTGAAGCTCAAAAAATTATTGAAAGCGCTAAGAAACAAGCGGAAGCACAACGTGAAGAAATCGTGGAAGCAGCTCGCCAAGAAGCAACTCGCTTGAAAGAATCAGCTGTTCGTGAAATCGAAACTGAAAAAGAAAAAGCGATCGCTTCATTGCGTGAAGAAGTGGTTTCCCTTTCTGTTCTTGCCGCATCCAAAGTGCTTGAAAAAGAAATTTCTGAAGAAGATAACAGCGCATTAATTAAAGAAACGATTGCTAAGGCAGGCGAAGCGAAATGAGTAATTACACTGTAGCGAAACGCTATGCCGAAGCATTGTTCTCTGTGGCACAAAAACAAAACGTTGTGGATGAAGTGAATCAAGATCTTCAGGAAATCGCGAAAGTGATCAAAGAAAACAAAGATTTCCTCACTGTCTTGACGAATCCGAAATTCTCTTCTGATAGAAAAAAACAAATCGTTTCTGAATTGTTCAATGGAGTCAATCCGGTTTTATTGAATACACTTCAACTTTTGGTTGATAAAAAACGAGTAAATGAATTGACAAACATCGCAGAAGCATTCAAAGCGTTAGCAGCTGACGCTCAAGGCACTGCGGAAGCTACAGTTTACTCAACTCGCGAATTGACGGAAGAAGAGAAAAACAACATCTCCGCTTCCTTTGCGAAACTCGTTGGCAAAGAAACGCTGAACATCACAAACGTAATTGAACCTTCAGTTATCGGTGGCGTTCGTGTTCAAATTGGCAACATCATTTTCGATAACACTGTAGCAAGCAAATTAGAAAATCTCAGACGCACGTTAGTCGTTAATAATTAGAAAAGTGAGAGGTGACATTCATGAGCATCAAGGCTGAAGAAATCAGCGCTCTGTTAAGAAAGCAGATTGAAAACTACCAATCTGAATTGGAAGTTAACGAAGTTGGTACTGTAATCACTGTTGGTGACGGTATCGCACGCGCTCATGGCCTCGACAACTGTATGGCAGGAGAACTAGTTGAGTTCGAAAATGGTGTAATGGGTATGGCTCAAAACCTAGAAGAAGGCAACGTCGGGATCGTTATTCTAGGTAACTACCTTGGCATCAAAGAAGGCGATACAGTTCGTCGCACAGGTCGTATCATGGAAGTTCCAGTCGGCGAAGAATTAATCGGTCGCGTAGTAAACCCACTTGGTATTCCAGTGGATGGAAAAGGACCTATCAATACAACAAAAACTCGTCCAATCGAAAGTCCAGCTTTCGGTGTAATGGCTCGTAAATCCGTACATGAACCATTACAAACTGGTATCAAAGCGATTGACGCATTAGTGCCAATCGGCCGTGGTCAACGTGAGTTAATCATCGGGGACCGTCAAACAGGTAAAACATCCATCGCAATCGACACAATCTTGAACCAAGCTGACCAAAACATGATCTGTATCTATGTTGCAATCGGTCAGAAAGAATCTACAGTTCGTACAGTTGTTGAAACACTTCGTAAACACGGTGCGTTGGATTATTCCATCGTTGTAACAGCATCCGCTTCCCAACCAGCGCCACTATTATACTTGGCACCATATGCTGGGGTTTCAATGGCTGAATACTTCATGTTACAAGGTAAACACGTATTGATCGTGTACGACGATCTTTCTAAACAAGCGGCAGCTTACCGTGAGCTTTCATTGCTATTACGTCGTCCTCCAGGCCGTGAAGCTTACCCAGGTGACGTATTCTACTTGCACAGCCGCTTGCTAGAACGCGCTGCGAAATTGAGCGACGCAATGGGTGCAGGTTCTATCACAGCACTTCCATTCGTTGAAACACAAGCAGGGGATATTTCTGCATATATCCCAACAAACGTTATCTCTATCACAGACGGACAAATTTTCTTGCAATCCGACCTATTCCACTCAGGTGTACGTCCAGCGATCAACGCCGGTCTATCCGTATCCCGTGTAGGTGGTTCCGCGCAAATCAAAGCGATGAAAAAAGTTGCCGGTACACTACGTCTTGACTTGGCCGCATACCGTGAACTTGAAGCATTCGCTCAATTCGGTTCAGACCTTGATAAAGCGACACTTGCGAAACTTGAACGCGGTAAACGTACAGTAGAAGTATTGAAACAAGACTTGAACAAACCAATCAAAGTGGAATATCAAGTTGTAATCATCTACGCTCTAACTCGCGGTTACTTGGATGATATCCCGGTTAAAGATATCCGTCGTTTCGAAAACGAGTTGTACAGCTGGTTAGATGTAAACCACACTCACATTTTAGAGCATATTCGTACTACGAAAGATCTTCCATCAGACGAAGACTTCGCTGCAGCTCTTACTGAATTCAAAAAACAATTTGCTAAATCAGAAGAATGATTCTTTCAGCTTTGCTGAAAGATCTTCTGATGATTAGTAGCACGAATGATGACTAAAATGAAAAGGTGGTGAAATACCAGTGGCAAGAAGTTTGCGCGATATTAAAAACCGAATCAACTCAACGCGTAAAACAGGGCATATCACAAAAGCGATGCAAATGGTGTCCGCTGCGAAACGTTCCAAAGCGGAAGAAAATGCGAAATCTTACGTTCCATATATGGAAAAAGTGCAGGATGTTGTTGCATCCATCGCCAGTGGCGCATCTGATGTCACTCACCCAATGCTTGTCGCACGCCCTGTGAAAAAGACGGGTTATATCATTATCGGTTCTGACCGCGGTTTGGCTGGACCATATAACTCAAACGTGATTCGTGAATTGGCACGTGTAGTCGAAGAACGTCATAAATCCAATGACGAGTTCGTGATTTTTACAATTGGTCGTGTTCCTACAGAGTATTTTAAAAAGCGTGGGTACAATGTAATTGATAGCGTTGTCGGCCTTCCTGACCAACCATCATTCTCCCAAATTAAACAAATCGCTCGTAAAGCTGTTGGTATGTTCGCTGATGGTACATATGATGAACTTTATATGTACTACAACCACTACGTGAGCGTCATTTCACAAGTCGTAACGGAGAAAAAAGTATTGCCGATCACTGATTTGGCACCAGCATCAGAAGGGCTTCAAGCAACTTATGAGTTCGAACCAAGTCCGGAAGCGATTTTGGAGGTTCTATTGCCTCAATATGCTGAAAGCTTGATTTATGGTGCATTGCTCGATGCGAAAGCAAGTGAACATGCTGCGCGTATGACTGCCATGAAAACAGCGACAGATAACGCGAATGAACTTGTTAAAACACTTACACTCGAATACAACCGTGCTCGTCAAGCATCGATTACTCAAGAAATTACAGAAATTGTCAGCGGAGCGGAAGCCATCCAATAGGCTAGCTCCTTGTTACGTATAAATGTACGATAGGAGGGTACACAGGAATGAACAAAGGACATGTTGTTCAGGTAATGGGTCCGGTTGTAGACGTAAAATTCCAAAACGGACAATTACCAAATATCTACGACGCTCTAAAAGTTAACATAAATCGTCCTGGTGAAGAAACTGTTACTTTGACATTAGAAGTAGCGTTACACCTAGGAGACGACACTGTCCGTACAATTGCCATGGCCTCAACTGACGGTCTTCAACGTGGCGCGGAAGTAACTAACACAGGTGCACCTATCTCTGTCCCAGTCGGAGAAGTAACGCTTGGACGTGTATTCAACGTTTTAGGTGAACCAATTGATGAAAAAGATGATATCGCAACGGAAGCTCGCCGTGATCCAATTCACCGCGAAGCACCTAAATTTGAAGAACTTTCCACAAAAGTAGAAATCCTTGAAACAGGTATCAAAGTAGTTGACTTATTGGCACCTTATATCAAAGGTGGTAAAGTAGGTCTATTCGGTGGTGCCGGAGTAGGTAAAACCGTATTGATCCAGGAGTTAATCCATAACATCGCACAAGAACACGGTGGTATCTCTGTATTCGCCGGTGTAGGTGAACGTACTCGTGAAGGTAACGACTTGTACCATGAAATGAGCGATTCAGGCGTTATCAGCAAAACTGCGATGGTATTCGGACAAATGAACGAACCGCCTGGTGCCCGTATGCGCGTTGCCCTAACTGGTTTGACAATGGCAGAATATTTCCGTGATGAACAAGGACAAGACGTGCTATTGTTCATCGACAACATCTTCCGTTTCACTCAAGCAGGTTCGGAAGTATCAGCCCTACTTGGCCGTATGCCATCAGCCGTTGGTTACCAACCAACACTTGCTACGGAAATGGGTAACTTGCAAGAACGGATCACATCTACAAACAAAGGTTCCATCACGTCAATCCAAGCGATTTACGTACCAGCCGACGACTATACTGACCCGGCTCCGGCTACAACATTCGCTCACTTAGACTCAACAACAAACCTTGAACGTAAATTGTCTGAGATGGGTATTTACCCAGCGGTGGACCCACTAGCTTCCACTTCCCGTGCGTTGGCACCTGAAATCGTGGGTGAAGAACATTATCAAGTGGCTCGCGGCGTACAGCAAACATTGCAACGTTACCGCGAATTGCAAGATATCATCGCCATCTTAGGTATGGATGAATTATCCGAAGAAGATAAGAAAACAGTTGAACGCGCTCGTCGTATCCAATTCTTCTTATCTCAAAACTTCCACGTGGCTGAGCAATTCACTGGTCAACCAGGTTCTTATGTTCCTGTAAAAGACACAGTGCGCAGCTTCAAAGAAATTTTGGAAGGTAAATATGACCATTTACCAGAAGATGCATTCCGTCTAGTAGGAAGCATTGAAGACGTAATCGAAAGAGCTAAAGCAATGGGCGTAGAGGTATAATGTTACGGACGGAGGAGGAAAAAAAATGAAGACAGTTCAAGTCAATATTGTCACTCCGGACGGCCCAGTATACGATTCAGAAATCACAATGGTAATCGCTAAAACTGTTTCTGGAGATATCGGTATCCTTCCAGGTCATATTCCTTTAGTGGCACCGCTGCAAATCAGCGCGGTCAAACTAAAGCTTGCAGACGGTTCGCAAAAAGTAGTAGCCGTTAGCGGTGGCTTTATTGAAGTTCGTCCAGACAAAATCTCGATTTTGGCTCCTTCTGCTGAAGTGGCTGAGAACATTGATCTCGCTCGTGCTCAAGCAGCGAAGAAGAGAGCTGAAGAACGTCTTCAAAGCAAGTCCGATGAAATCGACTTCAAACGGGCTGAATTGGCTTTGAAACGTGCGATCAATCGTATCAACGTTTATGAGGGTAGATTTTAATAGATAAGCGGGCAGTATGACTGTCCGCTTTTTCTATAAATGGATATGGAATTATTTTACTTTGAAAGTTGTTGTTTCCCAGTTTTTTTTACCTTATAAAAATTTGGATGTTTCATGATCAAAAAGGAGGAGGCGCGCATATGGGTATGGGTACGAATATTTATCAGACAATGGGCGTTCAGGCGGGCATTGAAATCTTTTCCCACATTCTATTCATCGCCATCGCTTTTTACGCATTGCAATCCATCCGGTTGGAAGTCGTTTTCAAAAAAGGGAAGACGTTTCAAATTCAGCTCATGTATATCTTGCTGAGCATTGCATTAGGCTACACGGTGTCGGATTTTCTGATCGATTTTACCGGTTTATCCCGACAACTTCCTTACATCTTTTCCAAGTACAATTAGTGCTTATTTCCCGATTCGATGGATCGATAGATTGATAGGTTTTAATCAAAAATTTGTTTCCCTTCGGATGATATATGATTTGTAAGGGCAAATGACAAATTTTGATTCTTTTGTCGTTACAACACATATACCGTGTTATTTCCTGGGCAATCATGTAGAGAAATTTGTTACAGAAATGACAAAAAGCTATGAAAAAGTTAGTAATTTTTGATAATCCGTTAAAATTCACCATATTTCCCTAACGTGCGTAATATATAATTGTAGATATATGTTGAAAAATATTTGAAATTAGTATTTTTAGTCACTTGTAAATTAGAGAATTAAGCATTACTATTGATATGGTTTGTTTTTTAGTGACTAAATGCGTAAGGCATCTTTGGATAATGGATTCGGAGGGACGATTTGTGGAGAAAATGATTGTTACAGGAGGCCGAAGATTACAAGGAAAAGTTAAAATAGAAGGGGCAAAGAATGCTGTATTGCCGATTTTAACTGCTTCATTGTTAGCTTCGAAGAATACAAGTGTAATAAAAGACGTCCCAAATTTGGCGGATGTTCATACGATAAATGAAGTATTGAAAAGTTTAAATGCCGAAGTACAATATGACGTTGAAAATAATGAGATTCATATAAATGCGGAAAAAACTTTATTAAGTGAAGCACCATTCGATTATGTCAGTAAAATGCGCGCCTCAATTTTGGTGATGGGATCATTGCTTGCCCGAAACGGCTATGCCCGCGTTGCCATGCCGGGCGGTTGCGCAATCGGTTCCCGGCCGATTGAACTGCATTTGAAAGGCTTTGAAGCAATGGGCGCGAAAATTACGACGGGCCATGGATATGTGGAAGCAAGAGTGCAGGACCGTTTAAAAGGGGCAAATATTTATTTGGATTTCCCAAGTGTTGGCGCAACGGAAAATATTATGACCGCTGCCGCATTGGCTGACGGTACGACAGTGATCGAAAATGCGGCAAAAGAACCGGAAATTGTGGACTTGGCCAATTTCATCAATAAAATGGGCGGTCGTGTCATGGGGGCTGGAACTGACACAATCCGCATTGAAGGTGTGAAAGAACTGCACGGTACGATTCATCATGTCATTCCTGACCGGATCGAAGCCGGGACATTTATGGTGGCCGCTGCGATTACCCGTGGTGATGTGTTAATTGAAAATGTGATTCCGGAACATTTGACCGCACTGATTGCCAAAATGCGTGAAATGGGCGTGGAAATCACGGAAGAAGGCAATGGACTTCGGGTACGTGCGAAAGATCCTTTGAAGGCGGTCGATGTGAAAACGATGCCATATCCGGGATTCCCTACAGACATGCAGGCGCAAATGATGGCGTTGATGCTGACGGCTTATGGAACGAGCATCATTACGGAAACGGTATTTGAAAACCGCTTCATGCATGTGGAAGAGTTTCGCCGCATGAATGCGTCATTGAAAATTGAAGGCCGTTCGACGTTTATTGAAGGACCGGTGAAACTGCAAAGTGCGGAAGTGGCTGCAACGGATTTGCGTGCGGCAGCAGCGTTGATTTTGGCTGGATTGGCGACGGATGGAGTAACGCGTGTAACGAAGCTGTATCATTTGGATCGGGGTTACGTGAACTTCGAGAAGAAATTGCGTGCGCTTGGGGCAAATATTGAGCGCGTTTCCGGCGATTCATCGGAAACGGATTCAAAGAAACCGAATGTTGCCACAGGGACTACGCTGAATGTTTAATTTCGGGCATTCTATTTTTCTAATGTACCATATGATGGGCGTGTTTCATTTATTCATAGAGAGATGCTTAGAACGACAAAATCCTGTTCAAGAGGTTTTGTCGTTTTATTTTTTTGGATGATGCAGCCGGATTGAAAAGCCGGTTATTTTTTGAAAATTTTGTCTTTATTCCGGTGGATGGGGTTGATATATTTAAGTAAAAAGTGTTGGCAGGGATGGAGATGAAAAATAATTTAAAAAGCGGCATCATTGGAAGAAACGATTGGGGCGTTATTGAACGGCAATCTTCCGCATATATCGGGAGTATTCATCGGAAAAATGGAAAACTTGCAGTAGCTGTGAAGCATAGATGAAATGACTGAAAAACTATGCATTTCTGATAGGGGGCGGGAAAGATGATAAAGAAAGCCTTTATTTACGCAGTTTCCTTTTTTCTAGCATTATCGTTTGTGCAGTGGATCATGTCGAAAGAAATTCAATGGGGATTCAATCTCGGATCAAGCTTCATGGCCTTCTTGTTCATGCTGCTTTTCAACTGGGCAAACGTGCCGTACCAATGGAAAAAAGGGGATAAAGGAAACTGATTTGGAAAAGAGCGTCCGAAACTAGCGCAACATTCGGGCGTTTTTTTGATCCCAATTCAAATCAGTCTAAGAATGAATAATAAAAAACTTCCACAAAAAAGATATATTTCCCTTTCTCCAATCATAAGTAATATGTATGAAACGAATAGATCATCACAAAAACCTGGCAATCATGATTTCCATCACATTATTTGTCGCAGCGCTGTTTTTCTTCCCGTTTCTATTCAAAAACTCCGAAAAAACGTTGAAAGAAGCATCGGGGCCGTTGGTGACGACGGAAGATTGCAATATTTTCATCCGCATCTCCGGCCAGAAGGATCCAATTCCACTGGAAGAATATGTGGTCGGGGTCGTGGCGGCGGAAATGCCGGCCAACTTTCATCCGGAAGCCTTGAAAGCCCAGGCCATCGCCGCAAGAACCTACGTGCTGAAATCGACGAACTATGGCCAAACCCCGATCGAGCCGACTGTGCTGAGACAAGTATTTTATGATGAAGATACGAGAAAAGCCAATTGGCAGACCACTTTTGACGAAAACGAGCAAAAAATCAAACAAGCCGTAGAAAGTACGAAAGGAGAAGTGCTGAAATACAACGGCGAACTGATTACGGCCATGTTCCACTCCATGAGCAACGGCAGGACGGAAAGCTCCAAAAATTACAGCGGGGTCGATTTGCCGTATCTTCAATCCGTCGCCAGCGCGGATTTTCAGGCGGAAAACTATGTAACGAAAAAGACGTTGACGTTGGAAGAATGGAATCGTCTATTAAAAGTCAACATGACCTTGGACGAGGTCAAAAAAATCCGTACCAAACTGAACAACACGGGGAGGGTGGAGAAAGTCATATCCGGCAACAAAGAATGGACGGGCCGCGATTTCCGCGATTTGTTGGACTTGCGTTCGACCGATTTTACAATCCAAGTGGCCAATAACAAAATCGAAATTACGACGGAAGGCTACGGACATGGTGTGGGCATGAGCCAATACGGAGCCGATGCGATGGCGAAACAGGGAAGAACCGCCCATGAAATCCTCGCCCATTACTACAAAGACACAACCATTGAAAAAATGATGTGTACGAAATGAGAGCCGCCAAGCGGGAAACGTAACTGAAAGCACCTTACTACACAAATATTACGTCTGGAAAAAGTTTATGCAAAAAATAGTGAAAATTTCCAAAAAACTTGTTTAGAAATTCCAAAACTTGTTCATCCTTCATATTGAGGTGATGAACAAATGAGAGAAGACAACAACAAACAAAATAATACTTCTCAAAATCCAAAAACGAACTGGCAACAAAAACCATGGTTTTGGCCGGCAATATATGGGGGCATTGCAGCAGTACTTATTGTCTTAATTGTGACTTATTCCGTACTCACAAGCAAAGAAGAGAGTGACACGGTGGCTGAACCGACTGCACAGGAAGAGCAATCACCGGTCATTGAAACAAACGCTCGCACGGAAACGCTCAAATATCCATTTGATGAAAGCCAGCTGGAAAATGTGAAAGTATTGCAAGATTTCTATGATATCAATGCGGATGCGAAATCACGCGAAAATGCGCTGCTTGTATTCGATCAAACATTCACAACATCCTCTGGAATTTCCATTTCCATCAACAATGAGCCATTCGAAGTACTGGCTGCAATGAGCGGTGAAGTGAAAGAAGTGAAGCTGGATGCGTTCACTGGAAATAAAATCATCATCGAACACCCTAACGGAATGGAAACACACTACAGCTCTGTAACGGATATCCTTGTGAAAAAAGGGGATTTGGTGGAACAAGGCCAACCAATCGCCACAACAACGGAAAACGATTGGAATCCGACTGCCGGCATCCATCTCCACTTTGAAGTGTTGGAAGATGGAAAACATGTAAATCCAAGAAATTATTTAAACTTCTAACAAATGAAAGCGCAGCCTGGACGGAAACACCCGTCTTTCCAGGCTGCGCTTTTGACTTTCCCGGGAAAAAAAGTTCTGAAAAAGTTGGAACATACATATGGTGAATAAACGTTAAATCGCTGATTGCAAACGTCAATGAAATACATGTATCAGAAAAACGTCGAAATAGATTGTTTATTGTAGGCAAAACTGCACTTCTTATATCCGAGAGAAAGGAAGAGAACGTGCACGAGCACATTCGGCACCGTTGCGTACGACTGGGAAAGCTGCTTGTGGAGACGGGTGAGACGGTTCGGGTCCTTGCGAAAATGACAGGATATTCCAAAAGTACGGTGCACAAAGACTTAACAGAGCGGCTACAATTAGTGAATGAAGAATTGGCAAAAGAAGTGAGAGAAATATTAGCCTACCACAAATCCGTTCGTCATTTACGGGGGGGCGAGGCGACACGTAGAAAGTGGCAGTCCCAAAAAAAACAATGAAAAGGCATTTGGTTTGACTTTGGCCAGAAGTCAGGCTGAATGCTTTTTCATTTCATCCTGGGGCGGAAGTTGGCCGCAAGACGGATCGGGTGTATATGAAGCGAAAATGTATACGTTTTCCATCTTATAACGGATGCGCAGACGCTTTCCACCCCATAAGGGTTGTGTTTATCCAAGATGGATTTGCGGCAACGTCGGGGGCAATTCCGCCTCGTGCGGCTGTATTTTCACAAGGCGGAAACTCCATTCATCCAGTCGATATTTCCGGTTTTTGGCGCAAAGATTGTGATTTTATTCAGAGAATAATGATTTTATAAAGTCAATATTGACCCGAAGCTAAATTTTGAACAATTTGTAGAAAAACGGTGAAAAACGTCAAATTCCCCCAGAATAAAGCTGTAAATAAGATTTTATTATGATAAAATATTCTAGATAAAATGTATAAATTATGAACGTAGTAATAGAGTCGCAAAATGTTGGAAGGAGAAATTAGATTATCATGTTTTCAAAGGATATAGGGATCGACTTAGGAACTGCTAATGTACTGATTTATGTGAAGGGGAAGGGAATTGTTCTAAACGAACCATCCGTTGTGGCAATCGACAAAAAAACCAACAAAGTGCTGGCGGTTGGTGAAGAAGCTAGAAGAATGGTAGGGCGTACGCCAGGAAATATCGTGGCCATCCGTCCATTGAAAGACGGGGTTATTGCCGATTTCGATTTGACGGAAGCGATGTTAAGACATTTCCTTAATAAACTTGATGTAAAAGGATTCTTCTCAAAACCCCGCATTTTAATTTGCTGCCCGACAAACATCACAAGTGTCGAAAAGAAAGCGATTCGTGAAGCGGCTGAAAAATCAGGCGGCAAAAAAGTGTATCTGGAAGAAGAACCGAAAGTGGCTGCCATCGGTGCAGGCATGGACATTTTCCAACCAAGCGGAAACATGGTGGTCGATATCGGCGGCGGTACGACAGATATCGCGGTGCTTTCCATGGGGGATATTGTGACGAGCGAATCTATCAAAGTGGCGGGAGATACGTTCGACAATGATATTCTTCAATATATTAAGAAGGAATATAAACTGTTGATCGGTGAACGTACGGCGGAAGCCATTAAAATCAACATCGGAACGGTTTTCCCTGGCGGCCGGGATGAATCGATGGAAATCCGCGGACGCGACATGGTGACAGGACTTCCGCGCACCATCACGATCCATTCCGCCGAAATTGAAAAAGCATTGCATGAATCTGTCCAATTGATTGTTCAATCCGCGAAAAATGTATTGGAAAAAACGCCGCCGGAATTATCCGCAGACATCATTGACCGCGGCGTGATTTTGACAGGCGGCGGCGCATTGCTTCATGGCATGGACCAATTGCTCATGCAAGAATTGAAAGTGCCGGTGCTTGTTGCGGATAATCCAATGGACTGCGTGGCCATCGGAACGGGTATCATGCTTGACAACATCGACCGTTCACCTGGTTCAAGATTTTAACTTCCAGCGTTCCAACACGAAATAAGCGAACCCTCGGCTGGAAAAAGAAACAGCCGAATTTCATCCAAAACGACATGAATATGCGGGTAGAAACACAGCAATTCCCAAGTTGCACCCGACCTGAGAAAACTTAGTGATTCTAAGTTTCATCCAAACGATGGGCAAAATGACTTATTCATGGCACCATTGCATCCATTCTATCCGCACATTCCCGGAAATGATGAAGGAAAAGGATCTTGCAAAAATCCGTGGAAAGCGAAAAACGAACTATAATCGATTGGCGACTTCCCACCGATATAAAAAGGAGAGGCATTTTGACCAAATGAAGGGGGAAAGAGCATGTTTAGAGGAATCTATACGGCAGCTTCCGGCATGCTGGCGCAGCAAAGAAAGACGGAAATTTTGACGAACAATATGGCGAATGCGAACACACCGGGGTTCAAAGCGGAGCAGACAACGATCCGCTCATTCCCGGAAATGCTCATGTCCGCCATTGATGATACCAATGTTCCGACGAAAAAAGGATTAAACCTGAACTTGATCCGCCCGATTGGCAATCTTTCAACCGGCATTTACTTGCAAGAAACAATGCCGAACTTTGCGCAAGGCAATGTTTACGAAACGGATTACAATACTGACCTTGCCTTGATGAACGGCAACCTTCCTGCGGGGAGCAGCATCTTTTTCCGTCTGGCACATCCGGATGGAGGCGAGGCCTATACAAGAAACGGGAACTTTGCTTTGGATGGACAAGGCTATTTGGTGAATGGGGACGGATATTACGTTTTATCCGAAAACGGAGACCGCATCCAGCTCCCAAATGAAGAATTCCAAGTCACTGAAGACGGTGCCGTGTACGTAAACGGACAACAGGTGGCGAGAATCGGGGTGGCTTTTGCCCCAAATGCCAATGACCTGGTGAAACAGGACAATGGATTGTTCCGGACACAGGACGGACAAGCGTTGCCTTCCGCCTTTGCAGAAGGCGATGTCACGTTTTCCATCAGACAGCGGTTCTTGGAAGGTTCCAATGTTGATGCGGCGCAATCGATGACGGAACTTCTGACGGCATACCGCGCCTTCGAAGCAAACCAAAAAGTCGTCCAAGCTTATGACAAAAGCATGGACAAAGCGGTCAATGAAATAGGAAAAGTATAAGGAAGGAGGCGGAAACATGCTACGGACAATGCTGACGGCTACCAACACATTGAATCAAATCCAGCTTCAAATCGACACGATCAGCAACAATATCGCCAACATCGGCACAAACGGGTATAAAGCGAAAGAAGCCCGCTTTTCCGAAATGCTGTATCAGGAATACCACAACACGAGAAAAGATGAGCAGTCACCGAGATTGACACCGCAAGGAATCCGCTACGGTGTCGGTGCGAAAATTTCGCAAATCCAAACAAACAATGCCCAAGGAACGTTGCAGACGACGGACCGCCCATTGGACTTTGCGTTCAAAAATGCGCGCCAATATTTTAATATTTTAATGCCGGATGAAAACGGCGACATGAATGTGGTGTATACACGAAAAGGCGATTTTTATGCAACCCCGATGAATAATGGGCAAATGATGCTCGTCAATGCGGACGGCTATGCAGTGGCGGACATCGATGGAAATCCGATCGTGTTCGATGAAGAGGTGAGCAGTTTTTCCCTCGAGAATGGCGGCAGATTGGTCGTCAATTTGGAGGATGGCACGCAGCAAGCCTTTTTGTTGGGTGTCACTGAAATCCATTTGCCACAACTGATGATGAAGATTTCCGACGAATACATAGACGTGCCTGATAACTTGAATGAATTGGGCTACGAATTGAACGATGTTTTGACGGATATGCAGGGAAATGCCCGCCAAAATATCGGCCTTGAAAATTATCAATTGGAATTGTCCAACGTGAATATGGCCAAAGAAATGACCCAGTTGATCCAAGCGCAAAAATCCTATCAATTTAATGCCCGCGCCATCACCATCGCGGACCAAATGTTGGGGTTGATCAACGGAATCCGTTAATGGTCATGATCAGGGAAATCCGTACTTGTGAAACAATGAACGAACCCTTTGTTTCATCCTTCATCCGCGCTTTGACGAATGGTGCAAAGCGCGGAATGAAGCGAGTTCGTTTGATTCCGGGCAACCCCGCAAAGGCGAAACTTTAGATGCGGCTGTTGCGTTTATTTTATCAAGAACGATGACGAATCATGCGAACAGAAAAAAATGCTGGCGGAATTCTGTTGATTCTGACGGCACATTCATAATCGTGTGAACCCATGGGCAAAATTCGTTTACCAAAAATACTTGAATGAACAGGGAGAACAGACAATGGCAAACGAAATGAAAAGCGGCTCCACTTTGACGGAAAAAAGAACGAAACGGCAAGAAAAGGATCCTAAAGCATCGGGCGTTCTACTTTCAAAGTGGCTGAAGCGGAATAAAAGAGAGAACGAGAAGAATGAGGAAGCTCTGCCAAATGACGACAGTTTCATAAAGAACCTGAAAATTTACCGCACCAGAATGTTTCCCATTTGGCTGCGGATTGTCATTGTGCTCGTGCTGTTGTTGCTCGCAGCCATATTCGGGCTCATGATCGGTTACGGCCTCATTGGTGACGGCAAGCTGATGGATGCGTTAAAATGGGAAACATATCAGCACATTCTGGACATCATGAACGGAAAAGAATAAAGTATGCTCCGCCTTTTTTTGTGGAAAGCTGAATTCATGATGCATGCTGATATTGGAAATGGCGCTTTTTTGGCGTCCGGATGCCTTCAAATTCTGAGAATCATGTTGCGTTGCCGCTTATTTCGTATGCTTGATTTTGATAATGGGGGGAAATGTTATGTTGAATGTTGAACAAATTCAGGCGATTTTACCGCACCGATATCCATTTTTATTAGTGGACCGTATTCTTGAACTGGAAGAAGGGAAACGGGTGGTGGGCATCAAGAATGTGTCCATCAATGAACCTTTCTTCAATGGCCATTTCCCTGGCTATCCGGTAATGCCCGGCGTTTTGATCGTGGAAGCGTTGGCGCAAGTCGGAGGGGTGGCTTTATTAAATACTGAGCAATTCAAAGGGAGATTGGCATTTTTGACAGGCATTGACAACGCCCGTTTCAAGCGCCAAGTCGTGCCAGGCGATCAATTGAAATTGGAAGTCGAATTTGTCAAATTGCGCGGCTCGATGGGGAAAGGCCATGGCATTGCCACGGTTGACGGCGAACTCGTTGCGGAAGCGGACATTTTATTTGCAATCGGCCCGGAAGCACCAAAAGTAAAATAAACTCCTTCCCGAAATACACACGTCCAAAAGGGTTCCAATCATGAATAGAATGATTGGAACTGTGTAATAAGTGTGTTCCCTTAATTTGAAATTCATTAACAAAAGAGATAAAATATAACAGTTGAATTTTTTTAGGTTGTAGGTAGAGAGAAGTATATGCACCCTTGGCTCTTTTAAACATAGGAGGTTTTATTTTAGAATGTATAAACAGCTGTCATCGGGCGTAAAAATCAGTATCACACGATCCATTTCGATCGCATTCGAGCAATACTTGGCAAGCATCGGCTGGGATGAAGACCGTTTTTCAATGGAAGAATTCATGAAGAGATGGCAACAATATTTTTTGGAAAATGCCGCATGGTTTGAAAAAGTGCCACAGGACATATTGCTGAGCCCCGAATTTCATGAAGAAATTGCCCATAAAATTGACGAAGTGATCGCCAAAATTTTGAACGAAAAGCCGACGAAAAAACAAATTGAGACCATCGAGAAAATGCAGAAACAGCTGGGCACGAATTATACGTATGGATGCAAAGCGGAAGCCCATTATGTGGAACAGCTACTGAAAGAACAATTGAAGGAAAAAGAACGCCCATGAACTTTTGATCCGGAAAATGGCAAAAGTTCTAAAATCGATAATGGATAGTTCCCTCTTTTTTCGCACAAATTAAAATCAGTCACTTTGCAGGTGACGATTAGCGAAGAAAGGAGGGGATTTTTTATGAAACCGTTCATCTATGCGTTATTGTTAGGGTCCGCTTTATTAGTGGGCTGTAATGATAACGACGATGAGAACGCAATCAATGAGGTAGGCAATGACGTTGAAGAAGGCGTAGAAGATGTGGGTGAAGGAGTCAAAGAAGGTGTCGAAGATGTCGGTGAGGGAGTCAATGATGCCCTTGACAATGACACGATCAATAATGACATCAATGACAATGACAAACGGACAAACCAAGGCCTACGCAATGAAGACGTCATGCCGGATGATAAAGGTGTAACCGGGGATGAACGCGGTAACCAGGAAGATATCGTTGAGGATGCCAAAGACATTCGTGACGCTGATACGAAGGATGAATAATGGTTGCGCATCCAGTTCCCATGTGGGGTAAAGGAAGCCACGAGACAAAGTCCAAAGCCTCTTCTGGTATTTTAGACTCGAGAAATTCAAAAAATCCCCCTTGCCCTTTTCGGAGCTATCTGGTTTGGATAGCTCCATATTTTTTGATTCAACGGTTTTGATTTTGGACAAGCGCCCTTTGTTTGGATGGGGGGGGAAGAAGGGGATATGGACATAAATTCTGCAAATAAAAATGGGAACTGGCGAAACGGCACAAAATCAGGTGATATGAGACATAAAAACTGTAAATAAAATAGGCACTGGTGAAATGGACACAAAATCAGGTGATAAGTTCAAAAAATCTGTAGATAAAATGGCCTGTGTCGAAATGGACACAAATTCTGGCGATATGTTCATAAAAACTGTAGATAAAAAATGGCCTGTGTCGCTATGTTCATAATATTTATAGAGAAAGACACAAAACCTGTAAATATAACGCCTGCTCCTTGTTGAAATCCGTGATAGAAAATCAGCCATTTTCCCCCTTCAATAATGGACGTTCCCTCATCCCTTTCCGGAACTCACTCAATAATTCTTCCTTTGATAAGTTTTTCTCCAGCAACGTTTGCAACAATTGTTCCGCATATTTTAACCGCACCGTTCGCACATGTCCCTTCATTAAAACCGAAAGCCGATCTCCAATTTCTTCAATCGTTTCCACTTTCACTGTGAAGGGGGCGGGTTCATTGTCAGGGGAAGTGATCGTCACTTGCACATCAAAAGATTCCCGGGTTTCCCACAATCTTTCAAAATGCTTTCGATATGGCTGCTCTGTAAACAACTCCAAAATCCACGTCTTTTCATGATTTTCCTGATTAATGATGATTCCGTCGATCAGGGGGATTTCCACACCATCGTGTTCAAATTGAAAGGAAATCATTTTAAAAGTTTTCAAAGGTTTCCCTCCCATGATAATCGAAATGCCCTCTTTCATCAGTATAGCAAAGGAACGCTTTCAGACATCGGGTAAAGAAAAAAATTAAAAAATTGCCAAACTTTTATTTTGGACATTTTTAAAAAATGGGGATAAAAGCAGGCATGATCTAGTTTGAGTTAAATTTTACGAACATTTGTTTTGTCCGGAAAATGAAAGTTTGAGATAGAAAAATGCGGTCATTTCTTGATTTTGGGATTTTGTCAAAAGAAGGAGTTGCCGCTATGATTGAGAAAAAGGAGGTGAATGGATGAATCATGTCGGACTAGTCGGGCGATTAACGAAAGATCCAGTTCTTCGGGAATTTGGAGAACATCGTGTGGCTACGAGTTTTGTACTGGCGGTTAATCGCAATTACCGCAATAGCCAGGGCGATGTGGATGCCGATTTCGTCTCCATTACCGCATGGGGAAAGCTGGCGGAACTGATCGTCCAATATTGCGGCAAAGGTTCACTGATCGGAATCAACGGACGATTGCAATCACGCTCCTATTTAACAAAAGCAAATGTAAAAGTATATACAACTGAAGTCGTCGCCGATGATGTCCGATTTTATTCACTCAAGCCACCAAATAAGCAAACGGAAGTTGAAAAGGATTTCGTTCTTCCGGAAACGGAACAAGAATTACCAGTTACGCAAGGGTCTTCAATTTGAAAATCGGCTGAGAGTTTTGAGGATGGTTGCATTTTGCAGGAAAAAGTGGAGGTTAGCAAAGCAAAGGATTCCGGGTAACACATAGTGGCAGGTTTTCTTTTACAATGGAAGGTTTTGTTGATTTTGTTGGAGCGAAAGGCAAAAAAATTGTTGGGAATGGAAAATGAATGGGAATGGCCTAAAATTGTTTTGGAGTTTGAAGGGGAGTACAAATAAAGAAAATGGGGGGTGAGAAAAACACTGCTGGTTTGTGACCGCCCAGCAGTGAAGGGATACATGGTAATGCATAATGGATCATGATTACAATTGAATATGATAACTGGATAAAGGTAAAGTGAGGCTACATACGAATAAACGAGGAAATCAGAACACACCTATCTAACTTCCTCCTATGGTTAGTTGTCAGACTGTCTAAGAAAGGATGACTTTCTGGGCAGTCTTTTTTGTGTGTATTTGGTTTTGGCGTAGATAGGTTCAGCTTTGGGGTCCGTCTTTTCCTTTGGTGCGGATAGATTTTATATTAGTGTGAATAGGGCTCCGATTGGTGTGGATGGTTCATTCTTTAGTGCGCATACGACTCCGATTGGTGTGGATAGATTTGCCTTTAGTGTGAATAGGGCTCCGATTGGTGTGGATGGTTTATTCTTTAGTGCGAGTAGGGCTTCATTTGGAGCGGATGGTACCTTCTTTAGTGCGAATAGGGCTCCGATTGGTGCGGATAGATCTGCCTTTAGTGTGAATAGGACTTCATTTGGAGCGGATGGTACCTTCTTTAGTGCGAATAGGGTTCCGATTGGTGCGGATGGTTTATTCTTTAGTGCGAATAGGGCTTCATTTGGAGCGGATGGTACCTTCTTTAGTGCGAATAGGGCTCCGATTGGTGCGGATGGTTCATTCTTTAGTGCGCATACGACTCCGATTGGTGCGGATAGATTTGCCTTTAGTGCGAATAGGGCTCCGATTGGTGTGGATGGTTTATTCTTTAGTGCGAATAGGGCTTCATTTGGAGCGGATGGTTCATTCTTTAGTGTGAATAGGGTTCCGATTGGTGCGGATGGTTTATTCTTTAGTGCGAATAGGGTTCCGATTGGTGTGCATGGTTCATTCTTTAGTGCGAGTAGGGCTTCATTTGGAGCGGATGGTTCATTCTTTAGTGTGAATAGGGTTCCGATTGGTGCGGATAGATTTGCCTTTAGTGCGCATACGACTCCGATTGGTGCGGATAGATTTGCCTTTAGTGCGAATAGGGCTCCGATTGGTGCGGATGGTTTATTCTTTAGTGCGAATAGGGCTTCATTTGGAGCGGATGGTTCATTCTTTAGTGTGAATAGGGTTCCGATTGGTGCGGATGGTTCATTCTTTAGTGCGCATACGACTCCGATTGGTGCGGATAGATTTGCCTTTAGTGCGAATAGGGATCCGATTGGTGCGGATGGTTTATTCTTTAGTGCGAATAGGGCTTCATTTGGAGCGGATGGTACCTTCTTTAGTGCGAATAGGGCTCCGATTGGTGTGGATGGTTCATTCTTTAGTGCGCATACGACTCCGATTGGTGCGGATGGTTCATTCTTTAGTGCGCATACGACTCCGATTGGTGCGGATAGATTTGCCTTTAGTGCGAATAGGGCTCCGATTGGTGTGGATGGTTTATTCTTTAGTGCGAGTAGGGCT